>NZ_JAVLSO020000010.1:0-80162 GCF_032080575.2 Aequorivita sediminis
GAAGTATTACGAGCCGTTACACTATATGTACCGGAGGTTAAGTCATTAAAATCTACTGATGCCTGATAATCCGTACCATTTATACTGTATTCAAATCCTGATCCTAATGGTGAAGTAATTGAAATTGTACCTGAAGGTACCGCACAGGTTGGTTGAATTACACTAGCAGTTGGTGTAGCTGGTGTTTCATTAACCTCAATAGTTGTAGTAGCTGATTTTGTACAACCATTACCATCAGTAATAATTACCGTAAAAGTTTCACCATCTACAAAATTTGTAACAGTTGGATTTTTTATAGTGGCATTACTAAACACTGCTCCGCCATCACTACTCCATGACCAACTTTCTGCATCCCCTCCTGTCTCATCTAGTGATATTGAAGTTGTAGTAGAGCAAACAGGTCCATTGTTTGTGGCAGTTGCTGTTATTGGATTTGCTTCTTCTATTACTATAGTATCTTCAATAGAACAATTACCATCATCTATGGTAACTTTATAAGTACCAGCGGTTAAACCTGATTGGTCTTGAGAAGATGGGTTTAATCCACTTCCGTCATTTGTTGTCCAAGAATATGTGTATGAACCCGTTCCACCAGTGACAGATAAGTCAATAGAACCATTCGAATCACCAAAACAAGTTATATTTTGTTTGGTGTAACTAGAATCTAAATCAGAATTTGATACCGTAACTGGTTTAATAATTTCACAGCCACTATTGCTATCAACTGCTTTAATATAATAAGTTCCAACGGGTGCCATAGTTGGAGTAGAGTATGTAATTGTGGCAGCCTCATCTTGCCAATACGTATATGGTCCTGGGATAGTACTTCCTGCTGTAACAGCAGGAGCAGTAATATCTGCTGTTGTCACCCCTAAACAAAGTGGTGCAGGGTCATTAACCACCAATGCATTTGAAGTAAAACTTCTCGCTTTCAGAAATACTCCTGCATCCCATTTCTGATCGGATGCATCAGCAATAGCCATTTTCATTTTATATTGCTGTCCAGAAGTAAGACCGCTATATTCAGCTGTCAATACTACAGTTCCACCATCAAATTCAGTGGAAACATTTATATTATTATTAGCATAATAAGCTGGATTTGTAGCTGCCACTGAATTACCGTTAATATTGGACGCAACATATGGATGTATTGTATTAATTGTAATTTCATCATTAGTACCAGGTACTAATGCAAGATTAACAGCATCATTTTGATATCCTTGCCCACCAGCAATACCTGGACCGCTTAAAAAGAATCCAAATGCATCCTCATATACAGTCCCACAATATTCTAAATATTCATCTGATGCAAACACGAATTGAAACTCAATTTTTGTTCCAATAGGTGTGAAGTCAATTTCAAGTATAGCAGCATCAAACATGGTACGCCCAGTAATAATTGCCAAATCTGGGTCACCTGCATTACCATTCATTTCATCAGAATAACCACCTGAAGCACTAGGTCCTCTAGCATTTTTAATCTTACCCGTTGAAAGCAACAAGCCTTCTTCAATTCCAAAATTTACTGCATTACCTTCATTAAAATATCCAAATTGCCGATCTAATGTTGAAGTACCAAAGTTATTTTTCCAATTTCCATTGTCTTTTCTATAATATCCAAACCTTACATTTTCAATTGTCAAACACGTAGATGACAAGATATTTTGAACCAATTCTGTTGGTGTAGAACCATATGTAGCATCATCGTTAGGCACCTCAATACTATTTCCAGTTCCTGGCCCTTCTTGTTGCCCTCCTTTAATTAGTAAACTTTTATCAGGACTTGAGCCAACTCTTGGTTTGTTAACCTCTTGCCCATAACTGAAACTAAATGAAAGAATCAAAAAAAGACCTATTAAAAACCTCTTATCAGAAGTAAATAAATTAGTAATTATTTTAATCATAATATAGTTTTTAATTGATTAGTTGAAATTGAAAACCTGCCAAAACAATCAAGCCTAGGCAGTAATGTGAAATAAAAATCTGTATATGAATCATGCTCATAGCGCAATAGTTACAATATTCTTTTTTGGGGATAGTAAACTGAACTTAATGTTCTAAAAATCTATAAATAAGACTAATGGGGACGAGTGTCTTATGTTGTAATTAATTTTTATATAACATAAAAAGCCTTTGAGGGAAAACAGCTTTTTGAAATTAAATATTTCTATTATATAAAGACTTTCGGGGAAACGGTCTTAAACTTTTAATTTTTAATTGTCATCAAGATTTAAGTGAGGAATTCTTGATATTGACATTCGGGGATAGACAAGTTAAAGTAATTTAGTTGTTTATAGTAACAGAAAATTAATTTAACTATAGAACAAACGTAGTATAATTTTTAACAATATCATATACGTACTAACACGTATATCTTAAAATTTTTATAAATTAATTGTTTAAACTGTTAAAATAAAAAAATACAATATCCTGATTTACAGATAACTAACTCTTGTTTCTTATATCAAATTAATATAAATTATTTTAATACTTTTTAGTACTTTTTATAAAGTAAAGTATAGTAGAACGTAAAATTTTAATGTGTAAAGTTATCTTTACCCGAACCAGGAGACCGATTATATTCGTTACAAAATGAAGAGTGATATCGAATAAAATAATTTTTTCACAACATTAAAGGTTGGTCTAAAAACAATTTACACATCAAAAAAAAATTATAATATACTTTTACCATCTCATCCGTTTATAACTTCGATAACAAACTTTATCTTTGCATCTTATTCGAAATTCAATTATGTCTTTAACAAAAGAAATTAAACGCCGAAGAACTTTCGGTATTATTGCGCATCCCGATGCCGGTAAAACTACACTTACAGAAAAACTGCTACTCTTTGGTGGAGCTATTAATGAAGCTGGAGCAGTAAAAAACAACAAGATAAAAAAAGGTGCTACAAGTGACTTTATGGAAATAGAACGACAGCGTGGTATTTCTGTTGCAACTTCTGTTTTGGCATTTGAATATGAAGGTATAAAGATTAATATTCTCGATACTCCAGGACACAAGGATTTTGCTGAAGATACATTTAGAACCCTTACCGCCGTGGATAGCGTAATTGTTGTTATAGACGTTGCAAAAGGTGTAGAGGAACAAACTGAAAAGCTTGTAGAAGTATGTAGAATGCGAAATATTCCAATGATCGTATTCGTAAATAAACTGGATAGAGAAGGTAGAGATGCTTTTGATTTGTTAGATGAAATTGAACAAAAACTGCAGTTACGTGTTACGCCTCTTAGTTTCCCAATTGGGATGGGTTATGACTTTAAAGGAATTTATAATGTTTGGGAAAAAAATATAAACCTCTTTAGTGGTGATAGTAGAAAAAATATAGAGGAAACGATTGAAATAGAAGACTTAAATAGTTCTGAACTAGACAATTTAGTTGGTGAGAAAGCAGCTGAGACTCTTCGTGAAGAGATTGAGCTAGTACAAGAAGTGTATCCGGATTTTGACGGGCAAGAGTATCTAGATGGAGAGTTACAACCTGTATTTTTTGGATCTGCATTAAATAATTTTGGTGTACGTGAATTGCTAGATTGTTTTATTGAAATTGCTCCTACTCCACGCCCGAAAGAAAGTAATACACGACTAGTACATCCAGATGAAAAAGATTTTTCAGGTTTTGTATTTAAAATTCACGCCAATATGGACCCCAAACATCGCGATAGATTGGCTTTCGTGAAAATTGTATCTGGAACTTTCGAGCGAAACTCACCTTATCTACACGTTCGCAATGGTAAAAAAATGAAATTTAGTAGTCCAAATGCTTTCTTTGCTGAAAAGAAACAAATAGTAGATATCTCCTACCCTGGTGATATAGTTGGTCTACATGATACTGGTAATTTTAAAATTGGCGATACGCTTACTGAAGGTGAAGAAATGCTCTATAAAGGAATTCCTAGCTTTTCACCAGAACACTTTAAATATATCAACAATGCCGATCCCATGAAGAGCAAGCAACTTGAAAAGGGTATTGACCAATTAATGGACGAAGGTGTTGCTCAATTATTTACCCTTGAATTAAACGGACGTAAAGTAATAGGAACTGTTGGTGCACTTCAGTTTGAGGTTATTCAATACAGACTTGAACATGAATATGGTGCAAGTTGTTCTTATGAAAACTTGAATGTTCATAAAGCTTGTTGGGTAGAAGCCCAAGATCCAAAAAGCGCTGAATTTGCCGATTTTAAAAGAGTTAAATCTAAATTTTTAGCAAAGGATAAACGCGGTCAACTAGTATTCTTTGCCGATTCAGCATTTACGCTACAAATGACCCAATCTAAATATCCAAATGTGAAATTACATTTTGTAAGTGAGTTTGAGAAAGCCAATAAAAAGCCTTGAAAAGCTTAATACGTAAAAATATACGATACCCTTATTTTAAGTAGAAACACAGATTTAGTTTGTTAAAAATTAAAGCATAAAAAAAGCCCCAATAATTGGGGCTTTTTTTTATGCTTCGCCTGTTGGGCCAAAGTTCAAAGGCATAGGCGGTTGCTCATAATCTTTGATTTCGCCGTGGGCTTGTTCAAATCGTTTAACATTATCGTTTAATGCCTTCAAAAATCGCTTAGCGTGTTGTGGTGTCAAGATAATTCTAGACTTCACTTTACTCTTAGGAACGCCTGGCATTATAGTAACAAAATCAACCACAAATTCAGAAACAGAATGATTAATAATAGCTAAATTGCTGTATATACCTTGAGCTACACTTTCGTCTAACTCAATATTTATCTGGCCTTGTTTAGTTTGTTTCTTTTGATCTGACATTGCTAAAAATTTGCTGTTTTATTATATATTATTTGATGAATAAAAACCTAAAATATAAAAGGTGCGTTTCTAAAAACGCACCTTTATATAAAAATTAGTTATAGTTAACTTCTTCTTTAGCCTTATTCATTTCTTCCAATTCTTGTTTCGATCCCACTATTATAGTATCATATCTACGCATACCTGTACCAGCTGGTATTTTATGACCTACAATAACGTTCTCTTTCAAGCCTTCTAAGGTATCAACCTTACCAGCAACAGCTGCTTCGTTTAACACTTTAGTAGTTTCCTGGAAGGAAGCTGCAGAGATGAACGACTTAGTCTGTAACGATGCTCTCGTAATACCTTGAAGCACAGGAGTAGCAGTTGCAGTAACAACATCACGAGCCTCTACAAGCTCTTTATCATTTCTTCTCAATAAAGAGTTTTCATCACGAAGGGCACGAGGAGAAAGAATTTGTCCTTCTTTCAAGTTTTCAGAATCACCTGAGTTTGTAACCACTTTCATTCCGAATAACTTATCGTTTTCTTCGATAAAGTCATCTTTATGAGCTAATTGATTCTCAAGGAAAGTAGTATCTCCTGGATCTTCAATTCTCACCTTACGCATCATTTGACGAACAACAACCTCAAAGTGCTTGTCGTTAATCTTCACCCCTTGCAGACGGTATACCTCTTGAACTTCGTTCACAAGATATTGCTGTACCGCAGATGGGCCTTTAATACGTAGAATATCTTCTGGAGTAATAGAACCATCAGATAATGGCATACCTGCACGAACGTAATCGTTTTCTTGAACTAGAATTTGGCTTGATAATTTCACCAAATACTTTTTCAATTCACCTAACTTAGACTCAACGATAATCTCGCGGTTACCACGTTTAATTTTACCAAATGATACCACACCGTCAATTTCGCTAACTACAGCTGGATTTGAAGGGTTACGTGCTTCAAAAAGCTCGGTAACACGTGGAAGACCTCCTGTAATATCCCCAGATTTTGCAGATTTACGTGGAATCTTAACAAGTACCTTTCCTACTTTAATCTTCTCGTTGTCGTCCACCATAATATGTGCACCAACTGGTAAGTTATAAGAACGGATAACTTCGTCTTTCTTCCCTAGAATTTGTAGGGTTGGAATACGTTTTTTATCTCTTGATTCAGAAATTACTTTTTCTTGGAATCCTGTTTGCTCATCAATCTCAACTTGATACGTTACACCTTGTACGATGTTTTCGTATTTAATTTTTCCAGCAAATTCTGAAATAATTACACCGTTATATGGATCCCAAGTACAGATTACATCTCCTGCTTTTACTGAATCACCATTCTTAACAAGTATTGTTGATCCGTAAGGAATGTTATTTGTACTAAGTGTAATTCCTGTTTGCTTATCTACTAACTTCAATTCTGAAGTACGAGAAATAACAATGTCTATAGGATTTCCTTGATTATCTTCACCTTTAACAGTTTTAAGATCTTCAATCTCAGCCTTCCCATCAAATTTAACAGTTAAATTATTTTGTTCAGAAATGTTACCTGCAATACCTCCCACGTGGAAAGTACGAAGTGTAAGCTGAGTTCCAGGCTCTCCAATTGATTGAGCTGCTACAACACCAACTGCCTCACCGCGTTGTACCATTTTATTGGTTGCTAGGTTTCGACCGTAACACTGTGCACATATTCCTCGTTTAGCTTCACAGGTTAATGCAGAGCGAACTTCTACACCATCGAGTGGTGACGCCTCAATAGCATCTGCTATTTCTTCATAAATGTGTTCTCCAGCACTTACTAATACTTCTTTAGTTAGTGGGTGAATAACGTCGTTAAGCGCAGTACGTCCAACAATTCTAGCTCCTAAAGTCTCAACAACCTCTTCGTTTTTCTTTAATGCTGAAACTTCAATACCACGTAATGTACCACAGTCTTCTTCATTAACAATAACGTCTTGTGAAACATCAACTAGACGACGTGTTAAATAACCAGCATCTGCCGTTTTAAGTGCGGTATCTGCAAGACCTTTACGAGCACCGTGAGTAGAAATAAAGTATTCAAGAATTGAAAGACCCTCCTTAAAGTTAGAAAGAATTGGGTTTTCAATAATTTCACCTCCACCTGAGTTCGATTTCTTAGGTTTTGCCATCAATCCACGCATACCTGTTAACTGACGGATCTGTTCTTTAGAACCCCTCGCACCAGAATCAAGCATCATATACACCGAGTTAAATCCTTGCTGATCTTCGCGAATACGCTTCATAGATAGCTCGGTAAGCTCTGCGTTAGTTGCAGTCCAAATATCAATAACTTGGTTGTAACGTTCGTTATTGGTAATAAGACCCATGTTATAACTATTGATAATACCGTCAACTTGTGAGTTTGCATTATCAATCATACTTTGTTTTTCAGCAGGGATAATAATATCACCTAAGCTGAATGAAAGTCCGCCTTCAAAAGCGAATTTATATCCTAAAGTTTTAATCTCATCTAGGAAGTCTGCAGTAACTGGTACTGAAGTAACTTTTAAGATTTTTCCGATAATATCTCGAAGAGATTTTTTAGTCAATACTTCGTTAACAAAACCAGCTTCAGCAGGAACCTTTTCATTAAAGATTACTCTACCTAAAGTGGTAGTGATAATTTGCATTGTTAACTCACCATTTTCGTTGAAATCTTTAGTTCTAATTTTGATTTCGGCGTTCAAATCTACCTGCCCTTCGTTGTAAGCAATAATTGCTTCTTCAGCCGAGTAGAAAGTAAGACCTTCTCCTTTTACTTTAACATCTTCAGTAGATTTTCTTAGTTTGGTCATATAATAAAGACCTAATACCATATCCTGAGATGGTACAGCAACTGGCGAACCATTTGCAGGGTTAAGAATGTTGTGAGATGCAAGCATCAATAACTGACATTCTAAAATTGCCTCTGGCCCAAGTGGTAAGTGAACAGCCATCTGGTCACCATCGAAATCCGCGTTAAATGCAGTACACACTAATGGGTGTAGTTGTATTGCTTTACCTTCTATCAATTTAGGCTGGAAAGCTTGAATACCTAGCCTGTGCAAAGTAGGAGCACGGTTAAGCATTACTGGATGTCCTTTTAATACATTCTCAAGGATGTCCCAAACTACAGGCTCTTTTTTATCTATAATTTTCTTTGCAGATTTTACAGTTTTAACAATTCCTCTTTCAATAAGTTTACGAATTACAAAAGGCTTGTAAAGCTCGGCAGCCATATCTTTAGGGATACCACACTCAAATAATTTAAGTTCTGGTCCTACAACAATTACCGAACGCGCTGAATAATCTACACGCTTACCAAGAAGGTTTTGACGGAAACGACCTTGCTTACCTTTCAATGAATCTGAAAGGGATTTAAGCGGACGATTACTATCTGTTTTTACAGCAGAAGATTTACGAGTGTTATCAAGTAATGAATCTACCGCTTCTTGAAGCATACGCTTTTCGTTACGCAAAATCACCTCTGGAGCTTTAATCTCCATTAATCGCTTCAAACGGTTGTTGCGAATAATTACACGACGATATAAATCATTTAAATCTGAAGTCGCAAAACGACCACCATCAAGTGGTACTAATGGACGAAGTTCTGGTGGAATTACCGGAACTACTTTCATAATCATCCATTCGGCTTTGTTATCGCGATTTTTATTAGCATCACGTAGTGCTTCTACAACTTGAAGACGCTTTAAAGCTTCTGTTTTACGTTGTTTAGAAGTTTCGTTGTTCGCTTTATGACGCAAATCGTATGATAAAGTGTCCAAGTCAATTCTTTGCAAAAGATCGATTAAGCACTCTGCTCCCATCTTCGCAATAAATTTGTTTGGATCTGTATCTTCTAGATACTGATTGTCTTGTGGAATTGTTTCTAAAATATCAAGATACTCTTCTTCTGTAAGGAAATCTAGTTTCTTAACATCTTCTCCACTTTCATATTTAGCTACCCCTGGTTGAATTACCACATAACGTTCGTAGTAAATAATCATATCCAGTTTCTTAGATGGTAATCCAAGAAGGTAACCAATTTTGTTAGGAAGACTACGGAAGTACCAAATGTGTGCAACAGGAACAACTAAGTTGATATGCCCAACACGGTCACGACGTACTTTTTTCTCTGTAACTTCTACACCACAACGGTCACAAACGATACCTTTGTAGCGAATTCTTTTATATTTACCACAGGCACACTCATAATCCTTTACAGGACCAAAAATACGCTCACAGAAAAGTCCGTCACGCTCTGGCTTGTGCGTACGGTAGTTTATTGTTTCGGGTTTTAGAACTTCTCCACGTGATTCTGCCAAAATAGATTCAGGAGAGGCCAAACCAATAGAAATCTTGTCGAATTTCTGTACTGTGTTTTCTTTATTTCTGTTCATCATGATTTAAAATAAACTTTGTTGTTAAATGAGGGGTTAATTCCTCGGAAGAAATTTAAGATTCCCCTTCACAGTTGTAAAGGGGTTTATCTTTATTCTTCTAATCTAATGTCAAGACCCAATCCTTTCAATTCGTGCATAAGTACATTGAACGATTCTGGTAATCCTGGTTCTGGCATAGTTTCACCTTTTACGATTGCCTCGTAGGTTTTAGCCCTTCCAATAACATCATCAGATTTAACAGTCAATATTTCTCTAAGCGTACTAGATGCACCGTATGCTTCTAGAGCCCAAACCTCCATTTCTCCAAAACGCTGACCACCAAATTGCGCTTTACCACCAAGTGGTTGTTGCGTAATAAGTGAGTATGGTCCAATGGAACGCGCGTGCATCTTATCATCTACCATGTGTCCTAGTTTTAACATATAAATCACACCTACGGTTGCAGGTTGATCGAAACGCTTACCAGTTCCACCATCAAATAAGTAAGTATGCCCGTATCTTGGTATTCCAGCTTCATCAGTATATTCATTTATCTGATCGATTACTGCACCATCAAAAATTGGAGTTGCGAATTTGCGACCTAATTTTTGACCAGCCCATCCAAGAACGGTTTCGTATATCTGCCCAATGTTCATACGAGATGGTACACCAAGTGGGTTCAATACAATATCTACAGGAGTTCCGTCTTCTAGGAATGGCATGTCTTCTTCACGTACAATACGTGCAACAATACCCTTGTTTCCGTGACGTCCTGCCATTTTATCTCCAACTTTAAGTTTACGCTTCTTAGCGATGTAAACTTTTGCTAGTTTTAAAATTCCAGAAGGAAGCTCATCTCCTACAGAGATAGTGAACTTTTCACGACGCAAGTTACCTTGAAGGTCGTTTTCCTTAATTTTATAGTTGTGCATTAAGTCTGCAACCAACGCATTGGTTTCATCATCGGTTGTCCAAGTACCTCCAGTTAAGTGGGTGTAATCGTCAACAGAGTTAAGCATCTTTAATGTAAACTTTTTACCTTTAGGGAATACTATTTCACCTAAATCATTGCTTATTCCTTGAGCAGTTTTACCTCCTACGATTGTGAATAGTTTTTCAACTAACTTATCTTGTAAGGCTACGAATTTACTTTCGTATTTTGCTTCAAGTTCAGCGATGTCTTCTTTATCTTTTGCACGTTTACGCTTATCTTTAACAGCACGAGCAAATAATTTCTTGTCTATTACTACACCGTTTAGTGAAGGTGAAGCTTTTAACGATGCATCTTTTACATCCCCAGCTTTATCACCAAAAATAGCGCGAAGAAGTTTCTCTTCAGGAGTTGGATCACTTTCTCCTTTTGGAGTAATTTTTCCGATAAGAATGTCACCTGGTTTTACCTCGGCACCAATTCTAATCATTCCGTACTCATCCAAGTCTTTAGTAGCTTCTTCAGATACGTTTGGAATATCATTAGTCAATTCTTCGTTACCTAACTTAGTATCTCGAACTTCTAATGAGTATTCGTCGATATGAATAGATGTGAAAATATCTTCACGTACTACTCTTTCAGAAATTACAATTGCATCCTCAAAGTTATAACCTTTCCAAGGCATGAAGGCTACCTTCATATTACGCCCTAGCGCTAGTTCTCCTTTTTCAGTAGCATAACCTTGGCAAAGAACTTGTCCTTTTTTAACTCTATCCCCTTTGCTTACAATTGGCTTAAGGTTAATAGAAGTTCCTTGGTTTGTCTTTCTAAATTTTACTAGTTGATATGTTTTTGAATCATTATCAAAGCTTACCATACGTTCGTTTTCAGTACGGTCGTATTTAATAGTAACTTCGTTTGCATCAACGTATTCTACTACACCATCTCCTTCTGCGTTAATTAAAACACGGCTATCAGAAGCAACTTGTCTTTCAAGACCAGTTCCAACAATTGGAGAATCTGCAATTAATAAAGGTACAGCCTGACGCATCATGTTTGATCCCATCAACGCACGGTTAGCATCATCATGCTCCAAAAATGGAATTAGAGATGCAGAAATAGATGCAATTTGGTTAGGTGCGACATCGGCATAGTTTAATGTTACAGGGTCCACCAGTGGGAAATCACCTTCCATTCGCGCAATAACCTTATCGGTATCGATAACACCATCGTCTTTTAACGGAATGTTTGCCTGTGCAATGTGCATATCTTCTTCCTCTTCAGCAGAAAGGTAGATTGGCTCATTTTTAAAATCTATTTTTCCTTCATTTACTTTACGGTATGGAGTTTCAATAAACCCAAGGTTATTAACCTTTGCATAAACCGAAAGTGATGAAATAAGACCAATGTTTGGTCCTTCAGGAGTTTCAATAGGACAAAGACGACCATAATGTGTATAGTGAACGTCACGTACCTCGAAACCTGCCCTTTCACGTGATAAACCTCCTGGCCCTAATGCAGATAGACGACGCTTATGCGTAATCTCAGCAAGTGGGTTTGTTTGGTCCATAAACTGTGAAAGCTGGTTTGTACCAAAAAATGAGTTAATTACAGAAGACAATGTCTTTGCATTAATCAAATCGATAGGTGTAAACACCTCGTTATCACGAACGTTCATACGCTCGCGAATAGTACGCGCCATACGAGCTAAACCAACACCAAACTGTTGCGATAATTGCTCACCTACAGTACGTACACGACGGTTACTAAGGTGGTCAATATCATCAATCTCAGCTTTAGAGTTTATAAGCTCGATTAAGTATTTTACGATAGTAATGATATCTTCTTTTGTAAGCACCTGCTTATCCATTGCGATATCAAGACCAAGTTTTTTGTTCATTCTATAACGTCCAACCTCACCAAGATTATATCTTTGGTCGCTAAAGAAAAGCTTATGGATAATTCCACGAGCAGTTTCCTCATCTGGCGGTTCAGCATTACGAAGTTGTCTATATATATGTTCTACTGCTTCTTTTTCAGAGTTAGTAGGATCTTTTTGTAAAGTATTGTGAATAATAGCGTAGTCGGCTAACTGATTTTCTTCCTTGTGTAAAAGCACAGTTTTGCTTCCTGAATCTATAATTTCGTCAATGTGTTCCTTTTCAAGAACAGTATCACGGTCCAAGATAATTTCGTTACGTTCAATAGAAACTACTTCTCCAGTATCTTCATCAACGAAATCTTCGTGCCAAGTTTTTAGCACACGGGCTGCTAGTTTACGCCCAATATATTTTTTAAGTCCTGTTTTTGAAGCTTTAACTTCTTCTGCAAGATCAAAAATTTCGAGAATATCCTTATCTCTTTCAAAACCAATAGCTCTGAAAAGGGTTGTAACAGGTAACTTTTTCTTACGGTCGATGTACGCGTACATCACACTGTTAATATCTGTGGCAAATTCAATCCACGATCCTTTAAAAGGAATTACTCTGGCAGAGTATAATTTAGTTCCGTTGGCGTGAAAAGACTGACCAAAGAACACCCCTGGAGAACGGTGAAGTTGAGAAACAACAACACGTTCAGCTCCGTTAACGCAGAAAGTTCCGCTAGGAGTCATGTAAGGGATAGTACCTAAGTAAACATCCTGAACAATAGTTTCAAAGTCTTCGTGCTCTGCGTCTGTACAGTATAGTTTTAACCTTGCTTTTAAAGGTACGCTATAAGTAAGACCACGTTCAATACACTCCTGGATGGAATATCTTGGCGGATCCACGAAATAGTCTAAGAACTCTAAAACGAATTGGTTGCGAGTATCGGTAATTGGGAAATTTTCCAAAAAGGTTTTATATAATCCTTCTTGGCCTCTTTCTTCTGATTTGGTTTCCAATTGGAAAAAATCCTGGAAGGACTTTATCTGAATGTCCAAAAAGTCGGGATAATCCGGCTTATTTTTTACAGAGGAAAAATTCAATCTTTCAGTTTGCGTTGCTGACATCTATGGACGGAATTTTAATTAAAATAATATTGAATAAACGTATAAAAAAGGCATTAACCATTATATACGCAAAATGGTTTAGGCCTTTCCGACCCCGATAATAACGGGAACGGAAGACCTAAACCTTAGGGTTTGGAACGTAATAAGCTTACTTAAGCTCAACCTCTGCTCCAGCTTCTTCTAGTTGCGCTTTTAATGCTTCAGCTTCATCTTTAGCAATTCCTTCTTTAATAGGAGAAGGTGCGTTATCAACTAATTCTTTTGCTTCTTTAAGACCAGCACCAGTTAATTCTTTAACTAGTTTTACAACTGCAAGCTTAGATGCACCAGCACCTTTAAGAATTACATCAAATTCTGATTGCTCATCTGCAGCGTCTCCACCAGCAGCACCACCAGCAGCAACAGCAACAGCTGCAGCAGCAGGCTCAATACCGTACTCGTCTTTTAATATTGTAGCTAACTCATTAACTTCTTTTACTGTTAGGTTAACCAATTGTTCTGCGAAATCTTTCAAATCTGCCATTTCTATCGTTTTTAAAAATAATTGTGTTTATATAAATTAATTAGTGCAATGTTTATTTTATCCTTCTCTTTCGGATAAGGTCTTAACAAGGCCTGCGATTGTTGTACTTCCACTCTTAAGAGCCGAAATAACGTTTTTAGCAGGAGATTGTAATAACCCAATAACTTCTCCAATAAGCTCATCCTTAGATTTAAGCTCTGCTAAGCTATCCAATTGTTCATCGCCAACGTAAATTGACTCTTGGATATAAGCTCCTTTTAATAAAGGCCTATCAGATTTTTTTCTGAATTCTTTAATTACTTTGGCAGGCGCATTACCTGTCTCAGAAAACATAATAGAAGTATTTCCTTTAAGTACTTCTGGTAAACTTCCAAAGTCTTTATCTGAACTCTCCATCGCTTTTTTAAGCAATGTGTTCTTAACAACTGCTAATTGAACTCCTGCTTTAAAACAAGCACGACGTAAGTTAGTAGTAGTCCCTGCGTTCAAGCCTGAAATATCTGCTAAATAGATATTTTCATTATCAGACAACTGCGCAGTTAACGTTTCAATTACTTGTGATTTTTCTTCTCTAGTCATAATTTCCAGTTTTTACTGCTCAGTAAACCTTTTTGTGTCAATCTCAACACTTGGACTCATTGTGCTAGACATATAGATACTCTTTATGTAAACACCTTTTGCCGCTTGTGGCTTTAGTTTAACGAGGGTTGTTAATAATTCTCTTGCGTTTCCTGCAATTTTTTCAGCATCAAAAGAAGCTTTTCCTATTGCTGCGTGTACGATACCAGTTTTATCAACTTTAAAGTCGATTTTACCAGCTTTTACATCAGAAACTGCTTTAGCAACGTCCATAGTTACCGTACCAGTCTTTGGGTTTGGCATAAGACCACGAGGCCCTAATACACGTCCTAAAGGACCTAATTTACCCATTACACTTGGCATAGTTACAATTACGTCAACATCTGTCCATCCTCCTTTAATTTTATCGAGGTACTCATCAAGACCAACGTAGTCTGCTCCAGCTTCTTTAGCTTCAGCTTCCTTATCTGGAGTTACTAATGCTAATACTTTAACGTCTTTACCAGTTCCGTGAGGAAGGGTTACAACGCCTCTTACCATTTGGTTGGCTTTACGTGGATCCACGTTAAGACGTACCGCAAGGTCAACTGAAGGATCAAACTTTACGTTAGATATTTCTTTTATTAAAGCAGAAGCTTCGGCAACAGTATAGGTCTTATCCTCTACCTTAAGCTTGGCTTCCTTTTGCTTTTTTGTTAATCGTGCCATTTATAGATTCTTTTTTCAGATTAAAAAGGTGCGTCACCTTTTACTTTAACTCCCATAGAACGTGCAGTACCAGCTACCATTTTCATAGCAGACTCAACAGTAAATGCGTTAAGATCGGGCATTTTGTCTTCCGCGATCGCTCTAACTTGTTCCCAAGAGATTGTGGCTACTTTTTTTGCATGTGGTTCACCGGAGCCTTTTTTTGCTTTAGCAGCTTCAAGTATTTGAACTGCAGCGGGTGGAGTCTTAATAACAAAATCAAAAGATTTGTCTTTAAAAACTGTAATCGCTACTGGCAATACTTTTCCTTGCTTATCCTGAGTTCTAGCATTAAATTGCTTACAGAACTCCATGATATTAACACCGGCAGCACCAAGAGCAGGTCCTACTGGTGGTGATGGGTTAGCAGCACCTCCGCGAACTTGCAACTTAACTACTTTACTAATTTCTTTTGCCATTTCTAAATTTTTGTGTGGTTCTTCAAAAGTGGAAGCCTTAGAAGGAACCTATTAAGCGTAACAATTAAACTTTTTCAACTTGCATATAACTTAACTCTAATGGTGTTTTTCTTCCAAAAATCTTAACCATTACCTCAAGTTTGCGTTTTTCTTCATTTATTTTTTCAACAGTTCCATTAAATCCATTAAAAGGACCATCTATAACTTTTACAGTCTCTCCAACAGTATATGGAATGTTTACACTATCCTCTTTAACAGAAAGCTCATCAACCTTCCCTAACATTCTGTTTACTTCAGATTGCCTCAACGGCACAGGATCACCTCCTTTAACCTCACCTAAAAAGCCAATAACACCATTAATAGATTTAATGATATGAGGAATTTCACCACCTAAATTCGCTTTTATCATGATGTAACCCGGAAAATAAACACGTTCTTTATTTACTTTCTTTCCGTTACGGATTTGAATAACTTTTTCGGTTGGTACGAGAACCTGATCAATGTAATCTTCAAGCTCTAATCGTTTTATCTCAGTATCGATATACGATTTGATTTTGTTTTCCTGTCCACTAACTGAACGGACTACATACCACTTTTTTGTTTTTGTTGTTTCGGTCATTTCTTACGATTTGATCCAATCAAAATATAAACCAACCATTTTGCTGAAAACGGTATCTACACCCCAAACCGCTAAGGCCAATACAATAGAAAAAACCGCAACAACTACGGTTAACTTCTGAGCCTCTGCCCAAGTTGGCCAGGTTACATGGTTTTTAAGTTCTTTATACGATTCTGTAATATAGTTTACCATTTTGTTGTCGTATTAATATTATTCCTCCAGAGAGGTGAAGTTTCCTATTATAGCTGTAATATTACTTTGAAGACTATGCAGGAATTTTGCACGGGTTGAGAGACTCGAACTCACGACACCTGGTTTTGGAGACCAGTGCTCTACCAACTGAGCTAAACCCGTATTCAATTCAGATTATAGTGTTTAAAAACTAACTTCTGAATATTTTTTGTCAACTCATTTAGAGCTTACCTAGTTAAAAAAGCCAAGGTATCCCGAATTAAATTCAGGACACCTATAGCTTATATATATTAGATGATTATTCTACAATTTCAGTTACCTGACCTGCACCTACAGTACGTCCACCTTCACGAATAGCGAAACGAAGACCTACGTTCATTGCGATTGGTTGTAACAACTCAACATTAATTGTTAAGTTATCTCCAGGCATAACCATTTCAACACCATCAGGAAGCGTAATTGTTCCAGTTACATCAGTTGTACGTACGTAGAACTGTGGACGATAGTTATTGTGGAATGGAGTGTGACGTCCACCTTCTTCTTTCTTAAGGATATAAACCTCAGCTTTAAACTTAGCGTGTGGAGTTACAGACCCTGGCTTAACGATTACCATACCTCTAGAGATTTGAGTTTTCTCAATACCTCTAAGTAGGATACCAGCGTTATCTCCAGCCTCACCTCTATCAAGGATTTGGCGGAACATTTCAATACCAGTAATAGTAGAAGTTAATTTCTCAGCTCCCATACCGATAATTTCAACTGGATCTCCAGTTTTAGCAATACCAGTTTCGATACGACCTGTAGCAACAGTTCCAC
Source organism: Aequorivita sediminis (assembly GCF_032080575.2). Classification (NCBI taxonomy): domain Bacteria; kingdom Pseudomonadati; phylum Bacteroidota; class Flavobacteriia; order Flavobacteriales; family Flavobacteriaceae; genus Aequorivita; species Aequorivita sediminis. The sequence goes on from NZ_JAVLSO020000010.1 coordinate 16,980, forward strand.
GACCAGTAATAGAGAATACATCTTCAATTGGCATCAAGAAAGGCTTTTCGTTATCACGAACAGGCTCTTCAATCCAGTTATCAACTTCTTCCATTAATTTAAGAAGAGCATCTACCCATTTTTGCTCACCATTAAGTGCACCTAAAGCAGAACCTTGAACAACAGGACCATTATCACCATCGTACTCGTAGAAGCTTAAAAGATCTCTGATCTCCATTTCTACAAGCTCAAGTAATTCCTCATCATCAACTAAGTCAACTTTGTTCATGAATACAACAATTCTAGGAATACCAACCTGGCGACCTAAAAGGATGTGCTCACGAGTTTGTGGCATAGGACCATCAGTAGCAGCAACAACAAGAATAGCGCCATCCATTTGAGCAGCACCAGTAACCATGTTCTTTACGTAATCCGCGTGACCAGGACAGTCAACGTGTGCGTAGTGACGTTTTTCAGTTTGATATTCTACGTGAGAAGAGTTAATTGTAATACCTCTTTCTTTCTCTTCTGGCGCATTATCAATTTGATCAAATGATGTTGCTGCAGAGAAACCTGCATCAGCCAAAACTTTAGTAATAGCTGCAGTCGTAGTTGTTTTTCCGTGATCTACGTGTCCAATTGTACCAATATTTAAGTGTGGTTTTGACCGATCGAATTTTTCTTTTGCCATTTTGTATTAATTTTAATCTTAGTTATATATTAGTGTTCTATTGTATTTGCAACTTGAGCCAATGATGGGAATTGAACCCATGACCTCTTCCTTACCAAGGAAACGCTCTACCCCTGAGCTACATCGGCCTTTTAACTAGCCCTTCAACGCTGCTCAGGGTAAACAGTTCAAAAGTTTAAAGTTCAATGTTGATTTTTAAAAAACAACAATAAACCCTAAACTAGAAACCATTTTAGAGCGGGAGACCGGGTTCGAACCGGCGACATTCAGCTTGGAAGGCTGACGCTCTACCAACTGAGCTACTCCCGCATTTTATGAGCAAATTCTCTTCCCGACAAGCGTCGAGACTGTTTCATATCCAGAGAAGGAAACCGAAACTTTTTAGAGAATCTAATCAAAAGATTATTCAATCTATAAATGAACTACTTCAAACTTTGCGCAAAACTAACATAATTTTACTTCTTACGTTTGAAATTTTCAATTTTTTATTGAAAATAAAAAATAGTAGTGGGGAGAGCAGGATTCGAACCTGCGAAGACGTAGTCAGCAGATTTACAGTCTGCCCTCGTTGGCCGCTTGAGTATCTCCCCAATTCTTCAATTATGAATATAAGAATACAGAATTCACAATTAAAACTTTCAATAATTCTAATGAACTTGTAGATTTAAAAACCTACTTATTTGTTTTCAATAACCCCGAATACACAATTCTAAATTATTGAGCCGATGGAGGGACTTCCTTCGACTGTGCTCAGGATAAACTTCTCGCCCCAATTAAACCAAGTTCTATTTCTAAAACCCCAGCCTAATTCCTGATTCACTTTTCAAAATTTCAGAGCCGATGGAGGGACTCGAACCCACGACCTGCTGATTACAAATCAGCTGCTCTAGCCAGCTGAGCTACATCGGCTTTTTTATCTTTTTATGAGTTGCTTTCTAACTCGTAAAAAAGCTCGTTATTTCTAACGGAGTGCAAATGTATATAAACTTCTCGTTTCAAACAAAACTTTTTCAAAACTTTTTTTAAAAAAAATTCTATGAATATGATTTTTCCTTCTGTTTGCGTTTCTTTAATTGCCTTTCTAAGATTCGCGAAGCCTCGTCAGTAGCGGCTTCAAAAGTTTTAGCTTCCTTTTTTACCATTATATCATCTCCAGGCACACTTAGTAACACCTCTACTATTTTATTTTCTTTTTCACTCGTTTTTTGAACCTTCAAAAAGACATCTGCAAACACGATTTTATCATAAAATTGTTCTAGCTTAGACAACCTTTTTTTAACAAATAACAACAGTTCTTCTTTCGCCGTAAAATTTGGCGCTTGTACGTTTACTTTCATATCACTAAAATTTTAATTAATTGCTAAGTAGTTTTAAACCATAAATGCCTTTTAAAATTAATTACGAGGATGTGAGTTTTTATAAACCTCTTTCAATTTAGCGATACTGTTTTGAGTATAAACTTGAGTAGATGCTAGACTAGAATGCCCCAATAACTCTTTAACCGAATTTATATCAGCACCTTCATTTAAAAGATGAGTTGCAAATGAATGCCGTAATATATGAGGACTCTTTTTTACTTTTTCAGACGCCTTACTAAAGTAGGCATTAATAATGCGATACACAAGAGTTTCATACACTTTCGAACCTTTTGCCGTGAGAAACAAATACTCATCATCTACTATATCCTCAAGCTCATTCCGCACAGACACATAAGCTTTAATAGTGTCAACCACTGCTGGTAACAAAGGAATTATCCGCTCCTTATTGCGCTTACCCAATACCTTAATCGTTTTCTGGGCGAAAGAAATTCCGTCAATTTTAATATTAATTAACTCTGCCCTTCTTATACCTGTTGAATAAAACAACTCGACTACAAGACGATCTCGCAACCCCTCAAAATCATAGTTGTCTTGAAGCAATTCCATTACATTTACTATTTCATTTTCAGAAAATGGAACTTGTATTTTTTTTGAAGTTTTTAATGCTTTGTGTTTCGCCAACGGACTAACCTGTATTTGCCCTGTTTTTAAAAGAAATTTATAATAGGTTTTAAGCGAAGATATTTTCCTGTTTACAGTTCTATTTGAAATACCAACATCAACCAATGACACTATCCAGCTACGAATAACTGAGTAGTTAACATCTAAAATATTTTCGTACTGAAACTCTTCTGAAGCAAATTGCCGAAATCCATCTAGGTCTTTTAAGTATGCTACCACCGTATGTGGTGAATATTTTTTCTCAAGCTCTAAATAATCCTTAAAAGAAGAAAAAGACATTTGCAAGTTTTTAGGTTACAACCAACTGCACATATAAGTTAGAAGTCGACGTTCATCGCTATCTAAAACAGCAGTTCTACAAAATAACTCAATTACCGCAGAAACTAATAATTTTTAATCATAAAAAAATCCGTTGGAAAAAATTCCAACGGATTTATATGATATAGATTCAAAAAGAATACTAAATATCTTCCTGATCTCTAAGATTCTGGATGTATTGCGCTTTTTGCATTTGCGCTCTTTTCTTAACAGATGGCTTTGTAAAAGCTTGTCTTGCACGCAACTGGCGCATTGTTCCTGTACGGTCAAACTTACGCTTGAAACGCTTCAGTGCTCTGTCGATATTTTCTCCGTCTTTAACTGGTATAATTAACATAGTGTCATCACCTCCTCTCTTTAGGGCGGCAAAGATATAAAAAAGTTTTGATTTATAATTAAAAACTTACAAGATTTTTTATAAAAAAGAAGTTTACACCTAAAGTAGCCCAAGTAAAATATCGCAATTTACCCTTCAAATAATGACAGAATTGTTTAGAAATTGAATAAGACAAGATTAATTTTTATACAATGAAGCTCTTTTGCTTAAATCTAAAATCAACTTTTCTTCTTCTTTACTTTCTAATAATACGTTATACGTTTTCCAAAAGGTTTCATTGTAGGGCTTGCTAGAAAATATATCGGCAGACCAATCATTTTGCTGTAATTCTTCTTGGACAAGCTCGGTATCTTGAATTATATCCGAAAACAAAATTTCCTGAACAGTATAATAATATTGTTCTCCTTTATCAAAACCAGGGGCTGCTTCCGTTTTAACTCTATCGGAAGACCTATCTCCTGTATTTACAAGTTTTGGAGTTTCATAATAAATATAGTTTGGATACATCTTTCCATTATACTCCATATAAGTCATAATTAACTTATGTATGGTTTGAGTATCAAACAAACTTTTGCTTCTTCTTTTTTGCACATCCGAAGCTGCTGTTAACTCATATTCCACTCTTTTAATCGCATAATTATCATAATAAATGTAAATCCACCCTTTTGGCTCAAACCCTTCATTATAAATATTAGGTGTATTCAAACCAACGAAATCATTGCCATTTGTAATTTCAATTTTGTAAATTTTTCTGCCATTATCTACTAAAATTGTATCTAGGTTAAACTGATGATTTTCTAACATATTTTTTCCTAACAAGGCCCCTGATGTATTACTATTTCTCAATAGATTCAATTTTCCTTTAAATAGATTTTCTAATCCATTTACACGACTATCATTCCATTTAATAGCATTAATCAAAGCTGACTTCTTAACAGAATTTAAGCTTACATTACCTGCATTAGACCCTATACTTTTTAAGTAAGCGGAATACGTAAAAAGACTATCGATATCTCTTAAATCATAGCTTTTTCTGGTTTCATCTACGTTTATTTTTATAAAATCTTTTGCTCCAGCGGCATAACTGGAGTCGTATAATGTAATAGCACTTTCAATTAGCCACTTGTATTCTTTTTTATTTCGCTCTTTGTGACGTAAAAATCCCTTTTGAAGATAGGCTTGTTCTGGTAAGTTAGTTTCAAGTTTTTCGATAGCCTTTTGCACAATTCCGTTCCCCGTCGTGGGTCTTGGATCTGCAACAATTACAACTTCATCTAGGGAAGCAACATCTTCTTCAAGAAAAATATCAGAACCATTTTCGAAGCTTTCAATTACAACATTAAAACTTTTATAACCTATTGATGATATCACCAAAGTATCGTTTAAATGTTCTTTAGGAACTTTTAAGGCAAAATTACCGTCGCTGTTAGAAATAGTTCCAATGGTAGTATTTTTAATATACACACTAGCACTTTCAATTGGTTGAAACGTTAAGAAATCTGCAACCTTTCCATTTAAGTTGGTTTGTGAAAAGGTGGTTGCAGATATAACCATCACGATTACAATAAGTAAATGCTTTAAAATAGAGTGTTTCATTATTTTGAAAAGATTAAAATTTTAAACTTTGAATATTCAACATTTTACATCAGCATTTATGCGGTATTCTATTTAAATATCAGCTTTAAATCTACAATTTGATAAAACCCGAACAAGCCTAGGCTCGATAATTCATAAAAAAGACATTTAAAAAATGATTGTAAATATTGTTTTATAATTCAATTTCAATCAGTTTTTAAATGCCTTCTTTCGTGGTTCACAACGTTAAAGCTTAGATTATGTAGCTGGTTTGTACGACACTCCTTCAATAACCATCTTCGAAATAATTTCTCTTAGAATTTCAGAAGTACCACCACCAATAGGTCCTAATCTACTATCGCGAAGTAATCTTGCCAATGGATAATCTTCCATATAACCATATCCTCCTAAAAACTGAAGACATTCCGTCATCACCTCATCTGCTACCTTAGTTGAAATAAGCTTACTCATTGTAGCTTCTTTTACAACGTACTCTCCATCGTTAAGACGTTGTGCGGTTACGTAGTTAAATGTTTTTGCAACTTCCACCTCACTTGCTAGCTGTGCAACTCTATGACGTAGTGCTTGAAACTTCGAAATACTCTTACCAAAAGCAAATCTATCCTTCATATATTGAATGGTGTAATCTAATGCAAACTCACTACGTGCATGGGCATTAATCCCCATGATAAGTCTTTCTAATGCGAAATGTTGCATAATATATGGGAACCCCATGTTCTCTTCTCCCATTAAGCTTGAGGCTGGGATTTCAACGTTATCGAATGCTATTTCTCCTGTATCACTTGCTCTCCATCCTAATTTGTCGAGTTTTGTTGCAGAAATACCTTTTATATCACGGTCCATAACAAAAATGCTAATTCCTTTGTTACCTAATTCTGGCGCCGTTTTAGCGGCCACTACTAAGTAATCGCTGTAAATTCCATTTGTGATAAAGGTTTTAGAACCGTTGATTATATATTTATCTCCTTTCTTAACCGCAGTTGTACGCATTCCAGAAACATCACTTCCTCCAAATGGTTCAGTAATACACAGACAGCCAATTTTATCACCCGAAATACTCGGTGCTAAATATTTCTCTTTTTGTTCGTGATTAGCTTCTTTTTTAAGATGCGTCATAGCAAGATAAGCGTGTGCCCACATTGCTGCAGCAAAACCACCACTGTTTATTTTTTGTAATTCTTCTAAGAAAATCACCGTATAGAAAAGATCAAGATCTAATCCGCCGTACTCATCAGGCTGATAAATTCCGAAGTATCCCATTTCGCCAAATTTTTTCCATATAAAACGGTCTATGGTGCCAGTTTTTTCCCACTTTTCAATGTGAGGCACTACTTCTTTTTGAAGAAAATCTTGAAAACTTTTTCTGAAAAAATTGTGTTCTTCTGTAAAATGTAAATTCATCTGTAAATCTTATCTTGAAATTATTATGTTTGAAATTAATTGAGTGACACCCACTAATCAAAGTTCTACAAACACACTTTTACTGTATGTAGAGTGATGTGGCAGCATTTCTAAGCCTTACTCAGCAGACAAATATAACTGAATTAGCTGTAACTTTCTTTCGCTCATACCTTCAATTTTATTTAGTTCTTCCACCTTCGTAATTTTTTCACGCAGTCTTCGATATTCCCATATCTTTTTTGCCAACTCAAAGGATACTCCTGGAATAGTCGCAATATCTGATGCCGAAGCATTGTTAACGTTAATCTTAATTATCTCTTTTGGTGTTTTTACAGTGAAGATGTTTAATGTTCGTTCTACAACTTCAGGACTTAAACCATAAACAGCATAAATTTGTTTTTCGTCGCTAAAACCACCTATTGATTCACGATAAGCAACAATTCGCTTACTTAGTGCTTCTCCAATTCCGCTCACCTGTTGCAATTGCGTTTCGGTTGCTTGGTTTAAATCTATTTTTTGACTGAATGGTCGTGCTACAAAACCCTTATTTTGGTTAAATGAAGTAGCATTTACTTTTGAAGCAGAATTTTTCACCCATTCTGGAAATTTAAAATAAGGACTTATTTCCGCTAATAAAGAATCAGAAACTCCCGTCACTCTTTTAAAATCTGCGGCAGAATTTATCCACTTGCCTTCTTTTCTATATTGAAGCAACTTGTCTATTTCTTCATTAGTCAAGCCCAAAACATAACCAGAATAATCTGTAATGAAATTAGGGTTAAACTCAGACCTCTTTGGTTTGCGTTTCTCTATTTCAATTAGACGAAGGGAATCAATTTCCTTTTTTATGGAAGTGATTTCTTCCGAAGACGTATCAAAACTTTCCGATTCAGAAAAATCTACAAACCAAAACAAACACAGTAAGGTGACAATAAGTAGCAACAAAAGCAAAATCCCACTTCGTTGCTGTTTTGAGAACGTGAAGTGGGATTTTAATTCCATAATAACTCTAGTTATAAATGTTTGGACATATCTTCAAGTCCGTCATCAATAGCCTGGTGTTTAATTTTTATAGCTTTCATATATCGGTTAAGTTCCTTTCGTACTATTGGCGTTAGTATCACCACTCCAATAATATTAGGAACCACCATTGCGAAAATCATTGCATCGGAAAAGTTAATTACCGATCCAAGGCTAATAACCGAACCAATCCAAATAAAGATACAAAATAGCAGTTTATATACAAGTTCCGTTACTTTTCCCCTTCCAAAAAGGTAAACCCAACCTTGCATACCGTAATAAGACCAAGAAATCATTGTAGAGAAAGCAAACATTATTACCGCAATTGTAAGAACGATTGAAAAGTGAGGAATTACACTATCAAAAGCAGTTGCTGTAAGCTCCACCCCTTCCTTAACTTCTACTCCATATTGAATTATATTGTTGTCGAAATTTGTAATTACAATCACTAAAGCCGTCATAGTACAAATAACCACTGTGTCGATAAACGGTTCTAAAAGTGCTACAATACCTTCAGAAGCTGGATATTTAGTTCGCACGGCAGAATGAGCAATAGCAGCTGATCCCACCCCCGCTTCATTTGAAAATGCACCACGACGAATACCTTGAATCATAACCCCTACAAGTCCGCCTGCAATACCAAGTCCAGAAAAAGCTCCTTCAAAAATAAGAGCAAATGCATCACCAATATGATTGTAGTTTGCTATTAGAATAATAAGTGCGCCAAGTACATAAATACCGGCCATAAAAGGAACAATTTTTTCAGTAACCTTTGCAATTCTTTTAATACCCCCTATTATAACAAAAGCTACAATTATAGCCATTACAATACCAAACCATATCGAAGCACTTGTACCTTGAAGGTCGAAAAGTTGAACAAATTGGGCTGCAGCTTGATTGGCTTGAAACATATTTCCTCCACCAAAAGAACCACCAATAACAAAAATTGCGAATATTACAGCGAGTACTTTTCCTAATCCGCCCATCCCTTTTTGAGCCAATCCTTTTTTAAGGTAGTACATTGGACCACCATACACAGTTCCGTCTGGACCTACATCTCGGAATTTAACCCCTAGAGTACATTCAGCAAACTTGGAAGCCATACCTAGTACACCAGCTAAGATCATCCAGAAAGTTGCACCTGGACCACCAATAGACAGTGCCACAGCAACCCCAGCAATATTACCAAGACCAACAGTAGCAGAAAGCGCAGCCGTTAATGCTTGAAAGTGTGAAACCTCACCATCAGCACTATCATCGCGAATTGTTTCTATAAGGTTTTCTTGTTCGTTTGGAGTTACATCACCATATAAGGTATCCACCCCGTGTTTTTCAATATCTTCATACTTACCCATTACAACTTTCACAGCCGTATAAAACCCAGTAACATTTATAAGCTTAAAATAAATTGTAAAGTAAAGAGCACCTCCTATAAGTACTATTAATACCCAAGGAATTTGAAAGGATTCTGAAAATGGAATTTCATAGAAAATGCCATCAACAAACCAACCAGTATATTTTTTAAAATTTAAATCTATCCTTTCAGAAGTGGAAAGTTCTTGTGCGAAAGTGAAAAATGGAATGATAAAAGTGATAAGTGAAAGAAGAAATTTCTTCATAGTGGATTTTTAAAATTTAACATTGTTATATTTAAAACGAAGCAAGATGCTTAAAAAAAATTAGAATTTCAAAAAATCCCCCTATAAATTGTTAAGGCTTTCCTAAACCCCATATTCTCTTTTAAGACTTTCAATTTGATCGGGACGCCCAATCAAAATTAATTTTGAATCTTTTTGTATTAATAGTGATGGTTCTGGATTTACTATATATTCACCTGTAGGAGCCCTATATCCAATAATAGAACACCCCGTTTTTTTTCGAACATCTAAGTCTTTTATGACTTGTTCTTTTCCATCAGGACACATTTTCTCGAAGGGTATTTGCTCAACATTAATACTATCTTGCTCTCCAGATACCGCAAGATTGTCTAAAAACTCGACTAAATCTGGCACTACCACCAAGGAAGCCATGTGATCACCACCAATTTTATCTGGCATTATTACATTATCAGCACCAGCAAGTTTTAGCTTTTTATAACTGGTTTCTTCACTAGCACGACTTATAATTTTCAAGTTTTTGTTCATCTGCCTAGCTGAAAGTACCATAAATAAATTATCGGCATCATTAGGAGTAGCACATATCAGTGTTGATGCTTTTTCTATTCCAGCTTTCAGTAAAACGTCATCTTCTATTGCATCACCAGAAACAAAAAGCATATTTTCATCAGAAAAACGATCGATCACTTCTTCATCTTTTTCTATTATCACAAATTGCTTGTTATAAGCTAGAAGTTTTTGAGCAGCTTGTTTTCCATTCCTACCGTATCCACAAACTATTATATGGTCTTTCATAGATTTTAATTTTTTTAGAACCGTTTTCTCTCTAAACCGACCCAAATTTTTGCTTATTAAATATTCCGTAATTACAGAAATGGCGTAACCCACAATAAAGATACTCGAAATAATAAAAAGAGATACAAAAACTTTCTCTTGAGGATTTAAAGGCATAACCTCTCCATAACCAACCGTTGTAATGGTAATAACGGTCATATACAAAGCATCTATCCAACTGTATTCAGATATAAAATGAAATCCAAAAACACCGGACATAAAAACGATAAGCAGCAAAAGCAGCGCGACGGTTATTTTTGAATTGAATTTTTTAATCATAAATCGAACACTGAAGTACGCTTAGTATTAACTAGATCCTTTAGTTTTAATAAAAATGCCATGGTGAGATATATAGCAAAACCAACACCTAATGTGGCAAACGAAACATATATAAAGAATAACCTAACGCTTTTGGCACGCATCCCTAAACGGTCTGCCAATCTTGATGACACATAAAAACCTCTTTTTTCAAGGTAGTGACGTAATTTATAAATGGCCTGCAACATATTCGCAAATTACAATTTTGTAGTTAAATACAGTAATACGGAATCAAAATTAAAAGTTTATTATTTTCCTTCCTCTGAATTCATAATCGAGTTTCCAATTGCGCATTGTAAACATTTATTTTTATCACAGTATTCATTTTTAAGCTGAAGTAATGCTTGGCTTTGATATGCGTTTCTGGAAACAGACTTTAAAGAATTAAACTTTTTTACAATGGAATTTTCTTCTGAAGCAATTTCGGAAGTTAATCTTACTATCTCCTCTGCAGCGTCTCTTCCCTGTTGCCTAGCATAACAGAATTTGATAGGAACAATTGTATTGATAATAAGCAGGTCTATAAAACTTTTTGTTATTTGCTTTTTTCTATTAGCGGAAGGAACTCCAAAGTTATAATGATTATTCCAATAGAAACTTGCCCGAATATCGAAGAGCCTATATAACTCCACTAGCTTTTCTGAAGCAATTACTTTTGAAAAAAGATTTGTTTTATTAGCGTACAAATTAGCCAATTGCGATAGTCTAATAGTGGGGAAGTTAGGAGGTCTTAACCTGAAGTATTTTGGTGATATTACACTACTATTTTCAAGCCCAAACTTGAGTTTCAAATATTCGTATTTACTTTTTAAAGCTTTAAAGTAATGATCTTCCTTATCGCCCTCGAGTATACCTGCCTGCCCTAACAGCAACGCTTCCAAACTCTCTAAATCCTGACTACATTTTTTTACAACTGAAAAGTTTACCGACTTTCCAATGCTAAAAAATGAATCTCCATTAATTTTAAGGCCAAAGTTTTTGCACAGCATTTTAAATAACAAGCTTTCCCAATGATTTTGAGAATCTTCCAACTCACTTATAATTATGGCTTCTTTCTTTTGAAGCCTTTCGAAATAAAGTCGCTCCAACCAATTTTCAATCACAAACTCATTTACATCAGCAAAGTCGTTTTCACAATTAATCCATTTCTTAGATTTGGAAAACAGCTTTTGATATTGTGTTATCGCATTTTTTGGAGTGTGATTTTTAATTACAAAAGTCGGAATAATGGAACCGTCTTTTCTATAAACCTCAACATCGTGAATCCAAACAACGTGAAGAATTACGTTGTCATAAGCGGGATCCAGTTCGTGATTGTGCGCATACCAATCTGAAGATTTTATATGAATTTCAACATTGCCAGCCCAAAGTTGATTATCTATTTCAATTTGGGCATTAAAAAAATCGGGGCCTGAATTAAAGTTATGGCTCCCTTGATTTACAATGTGTAATTTCTCATTCGTCGAAGTGTAAAACTTAGATGTATCGAACTTCTGAAATTTCCACAAATAATGTAGAAAGTCCTCGTTCATTTCCAAAATCATTAAGAGTTTTAAATAAGCCTTAGTAAATATACTGAAATATTACTTGGCTTCTACTTCAACTCTAGAGTCTTTAGGTTTTGGCTTTTTCTCTACTGGGTTAGGAATAGTATCGACAAATAAAATACGATTCCATTTATAAAGCCTACGCATAAGTAGCATATACCGGATTATACCAACAGCCAAAAATATAACACATACTCCAAGGGCTACGTATCCCAACCACTTTATACTCTCAAAATCTTTCAACTGTAAAATCCCAATCCCACCTATTAGCAAATATAACGAGGAGCGTATATATGAAAGTAACGTTCGCTCGTTGGCTAACTTTGTGCGCTCCAATGCTAAAATCTCATTAGTATTTGTTGGTACAGGCTTAGTACGTAGAAAGCGGAAAAGTTTTTTAGCTTCGTTTTTCATTATTACAGTTAAAATTTTAATTTTCTCTACTCTGAGAATTCTGTTTGCCTGAACTTTGTCAAGATATACTTAGTCATAGGCTTTTATTCAATCCACAATGGTTCACACCTAAAAGGAATCTCATTTTGGTGATTACTTAAGTAGACTCTCTAGAGCAGTTCAGTTAAGATACAAAAATAAAACTTATAGCCTTAAAACCGATTAATCAATTATAACGAAGGACTAATCTTAGCTACTTATTCCTTGTCTTCTACAAAGCCTTGCTCACGCATCCATTCGTCGTTATACATTTTCCCAACGTAACGACTTCCGTGATCGTGGAAAAGAACTACAACCACATCATCTTTTGTAAAATGCTCTTTTAATTGAAGCAACCCTTTAATCGCTGCTCCAGCAGAATTCCCTAAAAAGAAACCTTCCATTTTAGCAAGTTTCTGAGTGTAAATTGCCGCATCCTTATCGGTTACTTTCGTAAAACCATCGATAATACTAAAGTCTACATTTTTCGGTAAAATATCTTCACCAATTCCTTCGGTTATATACGGATAAATTTCATTTTCGTCAAAAATCCCCGTTTCGTGATATTTTTTAAAAACACTTCCGTAAGTATCAATTCCCCAAACTTTTACATTTGGATTTTGTTCTTTTAAGTATTTACCTACACCGCTAATTGTTCCCCCTGTACCGACACCAACCACAAAATGCGTTACTTTTCCATCTGTTTGTTCCCAGATTTCCGGCCCTGTACTTTGGTAATGTGCTTTGGCATTGCTTGGATTGTCGTATTGGTTTACATACCAACTATTAGGTGTTTCTTCTGCTAATCTTTTTGAAACAGAATAATAACTGCGTGGATCTTCAGGAGCTACATCTGTTGGACAAACTACTACTTCGCTACCCACCGCTCTAAGAATATCAACTTTTTCCTTACTCTGTTTATCGCTAATTACACAAACCATTTTGTAGCCTTTAACGATTGCTGCAAGTGCAAGACCCATTCCGGTGTTTCCAGAAGTCCCCTCTATAATTGTTCCGCCTGGTTTTAACCTACCATCAGCCTCAGCATCTTCAATCATGGTTAATGCCATTCTATCCTTTACCGAGTTTCCAGGGTTAAAAGTTTCGTATTTGGCAAGTACCAAAGCCGGAATGTCTCCAATTATTTTGTTGATTTTTACCATGGGTGTATTCCCAATAGTACCTAGTATATTTTCTGCGTATTCCATAACAAATTTTAAGAGTGCAAAGATATCATTCTAAATTAAGAGTTACGAATACAGAAAAAATAATTCTAGATAGGTTTTGAAAATTCGATAATTCAAAGTAATATTCGAACAGAAAAATTTCAAAATTGCTACTTAATTCTACTTAAAAAATCAGTTCTTCTATTACGGGATACGGGAACTTTGCAATTGTTTTTTAAAATCACGGTCCCTTCATTTAAATACTTATCTATATGATGAAGATTGATTAGGTGGGATTTATGTACTAAGTAAAAATCATGATTTTCTAACAACGAATTAAAATGCCCAATACTATGAGAACTCAGTATTTGTTTTCGATTTTTGAAATGAATTCTAGTATACCCGTCTTCACCTTCACAACGAATTATTTCTTTAATCTTAATAAATTCCATTCCCGCTAATGTTGGTATAACAATCTTCTTTTTCTGAAAAGTTCGAACCTCTAAATTTTCAATCAATAGTTGGTTTTTTTTAAAGGAAGTTTTTTCTTCTATATTCTGAATTGCCTTATCTACGGTTGCGATTAAATCCTGACTTTTCACAGGTTTTACTAAATACCCAATAGCACAGTGTTTTATTGCATCTATAGCATAATTATCAAAAGCTGTAACAAAGATAACTTCAAAAGAAGGAGTTTTTATTGACGCCAAAAGATCGAAACCACTCATTCCGGGCATAGCAACATCTAAAAAGATAAGTTGTGGAAGCAATTCATCTATGAGTATCAAGGCTTCCTTAGGATTTCTTGTTTCGCCGACAATAGAAATCCCTGGACATAAACGTTCCAGTTTATTCTTTAAGATTGCAAGAGACTTTCGTTCGTCATCTACAAGTAATGCTGTTACCTTCATTTTGAATAAAATTGTTTAAATATAAGAGTCACTAAAGTTCCAGTAGCAAACTTTTCGATCAATGATCGATCTTCTATACTATATTTTACATTCCATTTTTTACTTTGTTTTAAAAGCTCTAATCTTTCACTTAATACATTTGATGATCTAGTTTGATAATTTTTAGATGAATTTTTATATAATTTCTTTGATTGCAATAATCCAATACCATCGTCCTGGATTGTTATCATAAATGAAGATGGATTTTTATAAGTAAATTGTATTTCTAATTTTCCATTTGTCTCTTTGTGAAATAAACCATGATTAACAGCATTTTCAACTATAGGTTGTAAGATCATAGAAGGTAAAAGCTGCTCATCAATATCAATTTTTTCATCAACCTTTATTTCATATTCTAATTTATCTTCAAATCTTAGTTTTTCAACATCCAAATAATTCCTTAATAAAAAAACTTCTTCTTCAATACTAATACTACCTCTTCGGGAATATTTGAAGAAAAGGCGAATTAAGGTTGCGAATTTTGAAAGATAGTCCTCTGAAAGCTCTACCTCGTGCCGTTGAATATAATATTGAATAGCATTCAGTGAATTATGAATAAAATGGGGATTCATTTGCGAGCGTAAAGCTCTAAGCTCTAATTGAGCTAACTGCCTTTCTTGAATTAATTTTTTATTACGCTTTTTTCTAAGATTCACACTAATTATCCATAAAACAATAGTCACAAAAATTAAAGATAGGCATGTCACAGCCCATTTAAATTTTGAAGTTTGCCACCAATTTGGTAACACTGAAACGGTTACTCCCTTAATTTTGGTAATACCGTTGTGACTTACTTTAAGCTCCAATGTATAATTATCAGGTTGTAAGGAGTATAGATTCACCTCACCCGATGCTGTAGTAGTCCAATTGGCTTGTGTAGGTTTTAGACGATATTCATAAGTTGTATTACTAGAATCAAAAAAATTAATAGATCCAAAGTTAACTTTAAGGTTCATATTTTTTTTATAGAGATAAGCCAGGGAATCCAAGCCTTTCCTAGTTTCATTTAAATAGATGCTTTTTACATAGGGTATAAAATAACTTGCCTGCTTAATTGCAGACTTCTTGACTATATTTAAACCTGAAGTTGAACCTAAATACAATCTCTTATTGTGAAAAAGGATAGCATTTAAATTATTTGTTGGCAGTCCGTTTATTTGACTAAATCTTCTAATTGAAAAAAACCCATTATTATCTAATGTATAATGTAGCAGTATTCCTTCGGAAATAGCCCAAATAGATTTGGGGTTTTCAATAGAAATTTGATTTATAACAGCAGTGTCGTCTGGTATTAATTTATGAAGCTTCCCGTCAGAAAAAAGGTACAATCCACCTCCCTCAGTACCTATATAATTTTGACCTGCATATTCTGTGTTAGTTAAAAATTTTTGTCCAATCTCTTCATTCTTGAAATTTTGGAAGGCGTCGGTTTCATTATTATAGAACAGCATCTGTTTAAAACTAAATGAAAAGAGCGAATCTTCTTGTTCAAAAAGACCTTGATAGTAAGGATGATTAATATATCCCTTTTCAGGTTCCAGATTTTTATTTAACCTCCAAATTCCAGAATTACCTTCCGAGAAACAAATTTCATTATAGTTTATTATTTTCTTACCATAAGAAAATGTAGGATTCGAAGGTTCGGTTTTTTTAAACCCTAATCTGTTTTCCATAATTAAATAAAATCTAAAATTGTAACAAATCATTTCCTTAAAAGTGGAAATGTTATTCAACCTAATATTTTCTTTTACCCACAACTTAGGCTTATTTTTCTCTAATTTGTAAACTCCAACTTCGTCAACCCCAACATAGACAACATCGTCTATTTCTATTAATTTTGAAATTTGCTTACCTGCGAAAAAATTGGAAATTGAACTATACCCAATTGGCAATTTATAAACTCCATTAGTATTTGTGGCAACCCAAATAAATCCATCTTTATCTTGAAAACTATGGGTGGAATTTAAACTAGTGGGAATAACAAATGTTTCACTAACCTCTAACTTATTATTAAGTGTTATAAGCCAATTATGGCCAGAAAGTTGAAGCCTATTATTTGCTTGATTAAAGTTTACATGACTGTTTGAATTTTCATTATTCTTGAAATGGGGTAAGTCGCCATAGACAGCCTCAAAACTATTTAAATTAATGATTTCATAATAACTATCTAAGGCTCTAACTAATAGGGAATCATTAAATTGATAGAATGTCCTATAAACCGGATTTTTTTTAAACCTTGAAAGAATACACCCGTGCTTGTCTTCCAGCTGTACTTCTCTACCCGTACTATCTGAAACTATAAACACATCCCTATTAAGCAATTGTATTTTACAAGTTTGATTCTTTTTGGAGAGCCATATGGTGTCTGAAAAAACATAAGAAACTTGATAGTCAATAAAGGAAATAGCATTTCTCGATTGAAAGAGACGCCCGTTCGGGTTCATCATCTTGCCATTGCTAGCTTTAAATTTAAATACACTATCATTTTTAATAATCCCCAACTCATCACTCCTCGAAAAATACCAAATTCTATTATCGGGAGTAATACGGATATGCCAGTTATCATTTGTGGGTAAACCATCTTTAGTGGTGTAATTTTTAAAAAATTTACCATCAAACTTGCTAATGCCCTTATCAGTTAAAAACCAAATAAATCCCTCGTTATCTTGGGTCATTCTATATACAAAATTACTCGCCAGTCCATCTTTTTCGGTATAATTTATATAATCCTGAGCAAAGCAAATATATCCTGTAATGAATAACAATAGTAAGATAATATGTTGCCGAGTTCGAATCAAATTTTTTTATAAATGTAAAAAATATAAACAATTAATTTACAGTGTTTTAGGGGTTTTATTAATCTCTAGTTTATATTATTAAAACATTACTTTTCAAAAAAACACCCACCATTATATTGATAATTGGCGGGTGCTTTTAATTTTAACCAAATAATTATGAAGTATGTAATTCTTTTAATTGACGAATATTAATTTTGCACTATTATGGAATAATTCCCATTTCCGAACTGAGTTGTGGTAGCTATATGACCATCTCCTGTTTGGTATGTTTCTGCACAATTTAAGTTGCCCACTTGTAAAGTACTTGCAAAATTAATGTTTCCTATTTGCTCTGTTATATTACAATTATCATTTCCGTATTGTTGTACGTCTACTATATTGAAGTTTCCATGCTGCAAAATCTCATTGGTATTTCTATCTCCCTCTTGTATAGACAAATTCATATTTCCATTTCCTAGTTGATAGGCCACAGAAAAATTATCATTTCCTTTTTGATCTATATCAGACATATTTGCATTTCCATCTTGTAAGTTATATGCCAGATTACCATCTCCTAATTGGTCAATGTCAGACATATTATCATTTCCTTCCTGATCTATAACAGCCAAATTAAAATCGCCTTCCTGTCCTACATTGGCATAATTACGATTCCCATTTTGATGAATTTCAGAATAGTTAAAATTCCCTTTTTGATTTACTGCCGCCATGTTCTGATTACCCACCTGAACTACGCAAGATAGATTAATGTTTCCCAATTGGTCTATATCAGCAGAATTACTATTACCTATTTGAGATGCACTAGAAATATTACTGTTACCTATTTGGTCGACTTCTATGTAGTTGTTATTACCAATTTGTTGAGTTTTTGAATTATTAAAATTACCAAACTGAAGTACGTTCAAATCATTTCTGTTTCCCACTTGTAGCCCATCACTGCAATTGTCATCCCCTACCTGAATAACAGAAGCATTGTTTCTTCTTCCAACTTGTAATAATTTCGAACTATTGTCTTCTCCCCATTGAAGTACAAATGCGTTATTTCTATTTCCAAATTGTTGAGTTAAAGAATAGTTACGTTTACCTATTTGGTACGTTCTTGCATAATTAAAAAACCCAAATTGATCTATTCTACCGTAATGAGATGGAGTTGGTGTAGGTAATTCCCATTGATAAATGCCTGCATTATTTGTTACTCCTGTTTGATTGGTAAACGCACCTGGAGTAAAAGCTGGTGGTGGTGTACAGGTATCGCAAGGAACCTGTGCAAAGCATACACTTGTTAATAGCGCCATTGCGCCTAAGATTAAATTTTTCATGATAGTTGTATTTAAGTTGCTCCTACTCTATTTGTAAGGATTTTCAGATTACTCCCTTTTAATTTTTTACAAACATTTTTAAAATGATTTTTAAAAATTATTGACCTGTCTAAACAAATTCAATTTAAATAGAGGAGAAAATCATTTAATAAAAGAAGAAATCAATATTAAACTCGTAAAAAATACTACTTGTTTTCGCGGTATTAGCTCTTCTTATTAAAACCAAAGGTTATGTTTATAAAAGAAATTAAAAAGAGACACTTTATAATCGGTCGTAATGAACTGACTATCCGTAGATTTAAGTTGATAATCAGTGTTTTAACAAAAAACTACTCAAACCGAATAGCCTTAACCGGAGAAATTTTCGAAATTATAAAAGAAGGGATTAAAAGCATTAAAAGGCAAAGCAAAAATGTACCTGCGTTTAATAGTAGAATAAAGTCCCAATTCAGATATACAGGAGCTTTATTAACATAATAAGTATCTGGGTTTAGTTTAAAAACCTTGCCGTATTTCTGAATTAAAAGTAAACCAATCCCTATAACATTTCCCCAAAAAAGACCAACCCCTATTAAATACATCGCGTTGTATAGAAACACTTTCCTAACACTCCAATCGCTGCTACCCAGCGCTTTTAGAATTCCTATCATTTGGGTGCGTTCTAATATCAAGACCAATAAAGCTGTTATCATATTAATGCCCGCCACCAATATCATAATCCCGATAATCATAATAATATTAAAGTCGAAAAGATCAAGCCATTCAAAAATAGAGGCGTATTTCTGACGGATAGTCTGTGTGTCTAGCGTGCTACTGGTTTCATTATAAACCTCGTTTCCGATAGGAACTATATTATCAAAATCGTTTACAAAGACTTCAAAAGCGCCAATTTGGTCATCTTCCCATTTATTCAAACGTTGTATGTGACGAATATCTGTTATAATAAACTGTTCATCAAACTGCTGAAAGCCGCTATTGTATATCCCTACAATTTCAAAACCTCGACTACGGGGTGTTTTAGAAACATCATCATTTAGGAAAAATGTAGTGACTCTATCTCCAAGCTTAAAATGAAGTCTGTTTGCTAAATATTCTGAAATTAATATTTCCGAATTTAAATCACTTTTAAAATCTGGGAGTTTTCCATCTACCAAATAGTCTTCAAAATACCCCCAATCGTAATCGCTGCCTACTCCTTTTACAACTACACCTTCAAAATCTGTTTCAGTGCGTATTACACCTCCTTTTGAGGCAGTAATTTGCACGTGTTTAATGCCCTCGATGTTTTTGAAAGTTGGATAGAAATCCTGATTTTTTGAAATAGGATTTTGAGAATCGTTGGAAAAGTTAGTGTCGAAATTGGAAATAACAATATCGCCATTAAAAGCCGAAACCTTTTCGCGAATCTTTTTTTGAAGTCCAACACCTGTGGCAATGGAGATAAGCATCATAATAATACCCAACGCAATTGCCGTAATTGCAATTTTTATAATCGGTGCCGAAATACTACTTTTATAGTCCTTGGAAGCAACGATGCGCCGAGCGATGAAAAATTCGAAATTCACTACGATTATATGGGCTTAAATTTTTTCAAAAATACAGTTTTATTGCTTGTTTTAACCATTTTTTCTTGTGGAAGTTCTACTGAAAAGAAAGAGCAGAGAGAAGGGATAAAAGAGAACCAAGAAGTAAGAGACAAGAATCAGGACGACACTTTAACGCAATTTACAATGAGTGAAGCTGAAAGACTCAGTGACCACAAAATTGTCGTTGGGGCGGAACAATTCGACCTTTATTCTGAACTTTTAAATGGTAAAAATGTTGGAGTAGTTGCAAATCAGACTTCCTTTTTAGAAAGTGAAAATCAGCATTTGGTAGATTTTTTAATTTCTAAGAAAGTATCAGTAAAAAAAGTTTTTGCTCCAGAACACGGCTTCCGCGGAACTGCCGATGCTGGCGAACACGTAAAAGACGGCGTAGATTCAAAAACGGGTGTTCCATTAATTTCACTGTATGGCAGTAACAAAAAGCCGTCACTAGAACAACTAAAAGGAATTGACGTTGTAATTTTCGACATACAAGATGTTGGTGCGCGTTTTTACACTTATATTTCTACATTGCATTATGTAATGGAAGCATGTGCCGAAGCAGGGATACCAGTTGTCGTTTTAGACCGTCCAAATCCAAACGGACATTATATTGACGGCCCAATCTTAGAAGCAGAAAATCAAAGTTTTGTAGGGATGCACCCAATCCCTATTGTACACGGAATGACAATAGCCGAATATGCAAAAATGATCAATGGCGAGGGCTGGTTAAAAAACAGTGTAAAATGTGAATTGAGTGTGATAAGTATGAAAAATTACAATCATAAAATAGAGTATTCACTTCCTATAAAACCTTCACCAAACTTACCTAACGCCCAATCCATAAACCTTTACCCTAGCCTTTGTTTTTTTGAAGGCACATTTATAAGTGCTGGCCGCGGAACTGAAATGCAGTTTCAAGTATTTGGAGCGCCGAGCTTACCTGCTTCAAAATATAACTTTACATATACTCCACAATCAAATGAAGGAGCAAAAAGCCCAAAATTTAAAGGAGAACTTTGTTACGGGAAAGATCTAAGAAATGAACCTAAACTTGATAAAATTAACTTAGAGTGGTTGATTGATGCCTACAATGCCAACGGCAGAAAGAAAGATTTTTTTAATTCATTTTTCGTAAAACTAGCAGGTACTAAAAAACTGCAACAACAAATTGAACAAGGTAAATCTGCCGACGAAATTCGAGCTACTTGGAAGAAAGGACTTAATGAATTTGGAAAAGTAAGAGAAAAGTATTTGTTGTATAAATAATTTCATTTCGACGACGCTCTATGACCTATTCAATCTCCGTTAAAAGATCGGTTTTGATGACTGAGCGAAGCCGAAACCACTATTTATCTCGGCAAGCGTTTCTTCATTTCCTCTACAATATTAAAAGCTGCTGGACAGATAGCTACGTTTTTCATTGTTAAGTTAGAAATCTGCTGAAACTTTTTTCTATCGGTATGTGGGAATTCGCGACACGCTTTTGGGCGTACGTCGTAGATACTACAGTAATTATCCGCACCTAAAAAGGTACAAGGAACGCTTTGTAGTACGTAATCTTTATCTTCGTCAATTCTTAGATAGGTTTCAATAAACTGCTGTGGTTTCATTCTAAAATGCTTAGCAATTCGCTCGATATCTTTATCGGTGAAAAGCGGCCCTGTGGTTTTACAACAATTGGCACAAGTAAGACAATCTGTTCGTTCAAACTCTTCTTCGTGTAACTCCTGCATCAAAGTATCGAGATGCTTGGGTGGCTTCTTTTTTAGTTTGGCAAAAAACTTTTTGTTTTCGGCCTCGGCTTCTTTTGCTTTTTGTGGAAGTTGATTTAGAATGTTCTTCATTTCAATTTTTCTTTGCGCTCTCTGCGCCTCTGCGGCGCATTTTTACAGCAAAGTATTTATTTATTCAACTTCGTAAACCAACTCGCCATTAATGAATGTCGCAACCACCTTAGTGTTTGGTAATTCCTTTTCATCAACAGTCATTATATCTTTGTCAAGAATTGTAAAGTCTGCAAACTTACCTACCTCTATACTTCCTTTTTCATCTTCTTCAAAATTTGCAAAAGCTGCCCAAATAGTCATTCCTTTTAATGCTTCTTCACGTGTTAACGCATCTTTCATTTGAAAACCTTCTTCTGGAAAGTGTTCTAAATCTTTTCTAGCTACCGCCGAATAGAATGTATACATCGGGTTTACGTGTTCAACAGGAAAATCGGTTCCTAAAGCAATACTTCCAGCCTTGTCTAACAAACCCTTGTAAGCATAAGCCCCTTGCATTCGCTCTGCGCCTATCCTATCTTCTGCCCAATACATATCGCTAGTACAATGGGTTGGCTGTACAGAAGGAAGTACATTATTATGGTCGTTGAAATATTCAAAATCTTCCATCGAAATAATCTGAGCGTGTTCTACTCTCCAACGCTTATCCTTTTTTCCTGTTAATGCCTTCTTGTATGCACGTAGAACAGCAATATTTGCTGAATCACCGATTGCGTGTGAATTCATTTGAAACTCTGAATTAGCCAACTTGGTTGCTATAGAGTCTAACTGTTCAGAAGAAGTCATCATTGCTCCGTAATGGCTCGGCATATCACTGTAAGGTTCACGCATTGCAGCTCCTCTTGAACCTAATGCGCCATCGGAATAGATTTTAAACGATCGCACATTAAGCCTGTCGGATTTATAGGTTCCCTTATTTAAATAATAATCTAAATTCTCTGGACTATCACTCACCATTGCATACATTCTAAGCTTAAATTCCCCTTGCTTCTGAAGTGTATCTATCAATTCAATAATCTTTCTATCTAGGCCTGCGTCGTCTACTGTGGTTAGCCCATATTTTAAGGCTTCTTTTTCTGCATCTAAAAGCGCTTCAGTGGAAACTTCTTTAGTTATTTCCGGGTACGTTTTAAAAACTAATTCCATTGGGCTATCTACTAACACTCCTGTTGGCTGGCCATTTTCTAAAATAACTTCCCCACCTGGCAATTTCGTTTTTGCTGTAATTCCAGCCAATTTCAAGGCTTTAGAGTTTACCAAAAGGGCGTGACCATCAATTCGTCGTAATGCCACGGGAGTATCTGGGAAAAGTGAATCTAATTTTTCCTTAGTTGGAAAGTTTTTGTCCTCCCAATCATTTTGATCCCATCCGCGTCCAATGATGTAATCTACCTTCTGCTCCAATTGGAATGCTACAACTCGTTCCAACACCTCATCATAACTCTTAGTTCCAATTAAGTCTACTCTTTGTAAGCTTAAACCTAAACCGTATAAATGTGCGTGTGCATCGATTAATCCTGGAACAACCGTATTGTTTTTTGCATCGTAGGTTTCCTTGATTTGATATTTTAATTCGAGTTCTGGCTTTAGGCCTATCTCTAAGATTTTCCCATCTTTTACAACTAGCGCGTTCGCCACACTAAAATCTTTATCTACTGTGTAAATTGTCGCATTTTTAATGAGTAAATCGGCAGGGATTTTCTCAGGCGCACAGGAAAAAATTAAGACGGTAAGTAAAAGGAGTAATATTTTTTTCATCGGAATGAAGTATTTTAGTAAAGCTGTAAAAATAGAAAACATCCGCCAAAGACGGATGTTTTCAAAGTGTTATTTAAAAATGATTACCAATCAAATTTATATGTAACTCCAGCTAGGCCTTGAATTCCTTGAACTGGATAATTCATCCACTTTTTATAGTTGTCGCCAATTAAATTGCTTCCTTTTACAAAGGCTGAAAGCCTATCTGTAAATCTGTAGCCAAAACTAAGGTTGGCATCAACATAAGCATCTAAGGTAATTTCTTCCCCTATGAAACCTGCGTTTGATACATCCTTGCGCTCTCCAACATAAAATAAGGATGCACTACCATACAGTTTTTCAGTAATATTAAAATTAGAGAACACAGATGCTTTTAAACTTGGTAAATTCCAAGCTTCACTTTGCACATCGGTACTATAGCTGTAGTAATTAGCGTTAACCCCTACAGAAAATTGTCCTGAAACATCAACCTTAACTTCTCCAAAAAACGCTAATGTATTTATATCATCGTAAACTACGTTAAACGAATTCCCATAATGATATCCTTCATTTTGTGAAGTCGTAAAGTTTAGATTGTTTGATTGAAATAAAGCACTGTTTTCATCTTTACCATAAGATACTCTCGCGTTGTAAGCGAAAGCATTAGAAAGCTTTCCTTTAATCCCTCCAAATGCTTCGTATAATTTTTTAGTTGGTGCAATATTTAAGGTTGGGGAAACAAATGGATTTTCCTCCTTAAAATCATAATAGGTATTTTGCTTAATTCCACCCTCTGCACCACCATACGCAATTACAGTTTCGTCAAGCAGTCTATACGATACATTCACTTTTGGATAAAGTGAAAAGTTGGTGTCGCTATTTTCGGTGTCTAAACTCACATACCCTGCGACACCCAAAGAAACACTAAGGTCATTATTTACAAAGTTGATAGATGGCGATAGTCCTACATTTAAAAAACTGTACTTTATATCGGTTGAATTTGAATAATCTTTATCAAAACTTCCCAATAAATAATCTAAATCTCCATCAAGCTTGAAGGTCACGTTTTCTAACGGAAAAGAGAATTCTGGTTTCAACTTAACAATTAGTTCAGAAGAAGAAAACGAATCTCCGGTATAACGTATAGAAGCCGCTGCTTTATCAAAAAATGAATCGTCTAATGCAATGCTACCTCCCACATATCCGCTTAAATAATTTTGCTTGGTATCAATTCCGGCTAACTCTTCATCTGAATAATATCCTTTTGGCACCCCATACCAGTTGAATAATTGATGTTCAACTCCTGCATCTAATCTATAGGTAACATCCCTTTGTCTGCTTGTGTAATTTGCGTCAAGGCTAGTGTCGTAATAGTGGTTGTCTAATTTCACACCTTTTATATCTCCTTGTGAAGAATTATGTCTAAAAAAGAAACCAGCATTATCTGTTCGGCTTATTTCGAAATTACTGTATAATTCCCCTAAAATTGAAGTGTAATTCCCAAAACCTAAGGTGGCATAATTATCATACAACTTAACAGGTTTCGCTTTTTCTACATTTGTAGCTTTTCCTTTCGCAGGAGTAAATGTTGAGGCTACAGGAACAGAAAATATACTATACTTTACAACTTTTTTTATCGTAGAAACCGAATCGTTTAAGGATGGGGTTTCCTTTACTTTAAAAGCATCTGAAATAGTTGGAGTATATGGTTTTACAATATTCACCACTTCAGGATCTAATTCCTTTTCCTGTGCGTTTGCAGAAAAATGAAAAAGAAATAATGCTGGGATTGAAAATAAAACTATTTGTTTTATGGACATATTTTCAAAAATTTATATTTATTGTTTTAATGATTTCTTTACGTCTTTGGCGTCTCGGCGGTAAAGATTACACCGCAAAGTCGCAGAGAGCGCAGATGTTTTTAGTTTCCGGTATCTACGGATGAATTGGTTTTTGCTTCAGCGTTTTTAATCAGCGCTAATTCTGCTTTTGCTTCTTCAACTACTTCTGGATATTCAGTGAAGTTTTTAGTAACACTTTCCAAAATATAAGTTGCTTGATACGCGTCGTTTAGCGCATAAAAGTTTTTAGCCATTAGCACCAAACCTTTTGCTCCATAAAGCTTATATCCTGAATAATCTTTAGCTAATTTCTGAACCGATGCATTTGAAGCCTCATAATTTCTTTCTTTGTTTTTGAAATAGGCATCGAAGTACAAGGCTTCGGCGGCAAGCTGGCCTGTTGCAATTTTTTGAACTTCGGCGTAGGCTGTTTTAGCTTTAGCTTCGTTGTTTGTTTTCATTGCAGAACGTGCAATAATTACTTGCGCATCACTCTTAATGGAGTTATCAATTTTTGAATTCTGTAAAACCTTTTCAGCATAGTTTACTGCTTCAGCATACTTCTTCAACTCGTAAGAAGCCTTCATACTGTTAGTCTGCGCAAAGATGATATTCTGCGGAAAATCTGCTTCAGCCTCTAATCTTGTTAAGTATTTTAAAGCACTCTTATAATCTTGCTTCCCTAAATACAATTCTGAAACTCTCGATAATGCCTGTTCTGTAAATTCGCTTCTCTCACGATTTACAACATATTCAAAATGTGGAATAGCTTTATCTGAAGCCTTGTTTGCAAAATAAATCTGACCTAAATAGAAATGTGCTTTTAAAGCGTGTTGACCATTTGGAAACTCCTTTAAATATTCTTGAAAACGACCTTGTGCTTGTGACTGTTTGTTTTCTAGATAAGGTTGTTCCGCAGCGAGATAAGTTGCATCGTCAAGTTCTGTATCGCCAACTTGCACATAATCTAATCCTTTTACCCAACGTGCATATTCATCTACATTACCTTGGTCTATATAAATGATTTTTGCAGATGATACTGCTTGTAAAGCTTCTTGTGTAGATGGAAAATCTTTCGCTACGCGTTTAAAAATAGCTAAGGCCTCATTACTCCTTCCGGTGTTGTCGTAAATAAGCGCTTTTTTAAGCAATGCCTTCGGAACGAAGATACTGTTTGGCGTATCGCGAATCATTTGATCGTAAGCCGAAATAGCTTCTGAGTTTTTATTTTGAGCTACATACGTATTTCCTAATTCGTATAAAGCATCATCACGGTAAACCGACTTTGGATATTTCTTAGAAAAGGCAATTAACTCCTCTATTTTCTTTTCGCTTCTATCTACAAAACCATAGCTTATAGCTTTTTGGAATTCTGCATAGTCGTTATTACTGCCTAAATCAACTGCAGCATTGTAATTTTCCATTGCCGGCCAGTATTGGCTCGTAACAAAATAACTATCTCCCAAACGTAAATAAGCATCTTTCTTTCTTACATTTTCGGCTGAAGATGAACTTACATAACTTTTAAAGTTTGAGATAGCATCAGCATAATTTTTTAGTTTGAATTGATTGTAAGCTACATTGTACTTCAAGTTTTTATATTCTGAAGTATTTTGAGACCCTGCTAACTTTGCAAACTTATTATAGCCACTTAAAGACTTTTCATAGTTTGCCAATTGGTAATCACTTTCTGCCTTCCAATATGTTGCGCGAGCAGTGAAATCTTGGTCTTGTGGTTCTTTCAAACTCTTATCGAAATACACAATGGCTTCGTTGTAATTCGATTCGTTATAAAGTTCAATTCCTCTGAAAAAAGCTACTTTTTGATAAGCTGCTTTATCTGCGAAATTCTTGTTGTTTTCCAACAAATCTAGAGCTTCTTTATAGTTTTTTGAAGTGATATAGCTGTCTATCAGTAATTTTTTAAGCTCATCATTATTAGCATTGTTTGGATATTTTTCTATAAAAGAAAGAATAACTTGTGGCGTGCTTTTGTAGCTATTCCCGATTTCGTAACTCAGTTTTGCATAGTTTAAATACGCATCTTCTTGAATTTCGGCACTGAAATCCATTTCTGAAGCATTTTTAAAAGCGTTTAATGCTTCTTGTTTTTTGTTCAATTTTAAATAACTCTCAGCTAAATGGTAATAAGCATTTTGTGCAACTGCATTCTTTCCGTCAATAATTTTATTGAATTCACCAATAGCTTTTTCAAAATCTCCTTGTTTGTAATACGCATAACCTAGCAGGTAATAATCTGTATTATTCCATTTACCACGCGTTCCTTTGTATTCCTTTAAATAAGGAATAGCTTCGGAATATTGCCCTAGGTTAAAATAGCTTTCACCTATAATTTTTGAAAGTTGGCTTTTTTCGGCAGGAGAAGAATTATTAAATTGCTCCTTTCCCATATCTATTGCTTTCTGAAAGTTGCCAAGTTTGAAGTTCATATCGGCTTGGTAGTAGCTTAAGTCTTCCGAATAGCGCTCCTCCCCTTTTACATCTTCAAAATTTTTATTTGCTTCCTCGTAATCATCACCTTCATAAGCGATAAACCCTAAATAGTATTTTGCTTGCGAACCGTATTCTTGTGATGTAATCACTCTATTGAAGTAGTTTTTTGCCTCGTCGTAACGTTTCGCTTTAAAATAAACGTATCCATTATTAAAGTTAAAACGCTCTTTCTCACTTCGGCTTAAGCTAGATTCATCAACCTTGTTGTACCATTTTTGAGCGTGAGAATATTTTCCATTGTCGAAATAGTAATTTGCAACATCTATATACGCAGAGTTTCGTTTTAAACTAGTAGGATGATTTTCGACAAACGACTCCATTAATTGATCGGCATTTTGTTGATTTAAGCGAACAGCTGCATTAGCTATGTAGTAAGCACAGTCGCTTTGCACTGTTTCATCATCTGAACTATTTTTTATTTTGTCGAAAAGACTTTGGGCTGCTAAGTACTGCCCATTATTATACATCTCCAAAGCCATGTTGAACTCTGCCAGGTGATTTGTAAACACGGCTGTTTGCTGTGAAAAAGATGAAAATGAAAGGAATAGAAAAAGCGAAAAGACTAGAAAATTCTTAATCATTATTTACAGTTTTTGAATGCGTAAAGATATTTAACTTTAAGTGTAGCTTTCTTCTATACTGTAACTTTTAAGGTTTAATTAACGATTAATTTTAAGTGTGATTTTCCTTAGAAGATAACGCTGTAAATGGGAAATAAGTATTTAAAGCTAAAAGAGAATTTAACATTGATTAAAACACTTGAAAAAAATACTGTAATTTTAAAATTTTTAAATCATTAATCCTGTTGTTATGAAGAAGTTATTAATTATGAGTGTGGTTTTATTGACTGTTTCCGCCACTGCCCAACGCAATCCTTTTAAGAATTTAACCGAGAAAAACGGCAAAATAGGTATTGGCACTTCAAATCCGGACGAATTATTAACTGTAAAAGGAAAAATACACACCCAAGAGGTTTTAGTAGATTTGGATGGAGCAGTCGCACCTGATTATGTTTTTGAAAAATACTTTACAGGCACTTCTAGCTTGATGCCAGAATACAACTTAATTTCATTAGAGGAATTAGAATTGTATTTAAAAGAAAACAACCACTTGCCAAATATCCCATCAGCCGATACAATGAAAGCGGAAGGCATTTCGTTAAAAGAAATGAACTTGCTACTTCTTCAAAAAATTGAGGAATTAACGCTGTACACACTTCAGCAGCAAAAAGAAATTAATGCTTTAAAAGAAAAAGTTTCTGATAATAAATAAGTCGCAGTAATCTGTTGCAGTTTGCGGTAATTCAAATTACTTTTGTCTCTTGGCTTCCCTGAGAAACCTTGAACACTTATTACGCTAAACACTTAACATACAACTTAAAAATGTCCAACCACGTATTACAATTAAAAGACGCCGTAATTTATCAAGGAGATAATTTGGTGCTTTCAGACGTTACTGTTTCTGTAGATAAAGGTGAATTTGTTTACTTAATCGGAAAAACCGGGACAGGAAAGAGTAGTTTTATGAAAACACTTTACGGAGATCTACCGCTTAAGGAAGGTCAGGGTGATATTGTTGGATACGATTTGGCTACTTTAAAAGAAAAAGACATTCCATTTTTAAGAAGAAAGTTAGGGGTAGTTTTTCAAGACTTTAAGTTGTTAAACGACCGCACAGTAAACGCCAATTTGCATTTTGTACTTACAGCAACAGGATGGAAGGATAAGGCTGCTATGGAAAATAGAATAAACGAAGTGCTTGACAAGGTAGGGATGAAAACCAAAGCTTTTAAATACCCATATCAGCTTTCTGGTGGAGAGCAACAGCGTATTGCAATTGCTCGAGCGCTATTAAACGACCCTGAACTAATTCTTGCCGATGAGCCTACGGGAAACTTAGACCCTCAAACGAGTGTTGAAGTAATGGAAGTTTTACGTGAAATAAACAAAAACGGAAACACTATTTTAATGGCAACTCACGATTATGCCTTACTACTAAAATACCCTTCAAAAACGCTAAAATGCGACGAAAATCAGATTTTTGAAGTTGTGCAGAAAACAGTTTAAAAAAGTTGGTAGTTGGTAGTCTTTAGTTGGTAGTAAAAGTCATGGTTCTCTACGACGTTTTACAAAATGTCAATTCAAATTCAATCCTTCAAAATACTTGGATCGCGTAATTGAAGCTCACACTCTTTTTGAAGTGTTGGATCTATTTTTAGGTGGATTTTCCCTTTCGCATTTGGCTTTAGCACAGTATTTTCCCCAAGTGTAATTCCTTTTTTAGACATTAGGTTTAAACTGGCATCGTCTTTAAAAGTTTGATTTTGCAGTAGTACTTCAGCGTGAGACGTGAGTTTAAAATCCCATCGATTAAAATTTTGGTTTTCGATTGTAACAGGGCCTTTTTCAGCAAACATATCAAATACCATTTTTACAGCCCGTCCAGTATGTAGCATCCCTGCTCCGTATTTACCGGCAAAAGGTTGGTTAGCTTCAATATGATCGATATTAGTAGATGTCATCTTCAAAATACTTTCAACTTCTGTAACCGGTAAACAAGGGTAAAGTGAAAACATCAACCCTATAGTTCCTGAAACTAATGGCGCTGCAGGGGAAGTTGCTTCAATAGTAATATAAACAGGTTTTCCTTCTCTTATACTATGAGTAAAACGCAATTGCCCATTGGATGGCGCTAAAATATCCACATCCTTATTTAAAGTAGTTACTGAAACAGGGTAAGTGCTAACGGCTTGAGTAAGGTCGTTATTTTTAAACCCTCCTGTTCTCCCTACATATCCACGAATGTTTTCGATATAAAATTTTTCATTATCGCTTTTTAAAATATTGTCTTCAATATTTTCATATTTATAATTTACGGAAGAAACGGAAATAACATTATCATAGGAAGCTGGAAAGTAACTCATTTCGCCTTTATTTCTTTCCCATCCACGATTTCCGGCAGCTGCAACTAGTATGGTACCTCGCGCAAACATTTCGTTTACTTCGTCTTGCACTTCTGGCGTGTTATAACTACCTACCCAACTACAGTTAATAACTTTTGCCCCTGCTTTTGACAGCTCTTGCAGTATTTCAAAAGTTCTAAATCTGCCATAGGTAGTGCCGTAGATAGCACAATCATAACAAACGCCAGGAATACCGTAGCCGTTATCGCCTTGGGCTGCGGCTATCGCCGCTACCGAAGTACCATGACCATCAACATCGGGAGGTTTGTGGAATATCTTCGTTTTATCTTTTAAATCTATATTAGTGGTATCAATAGCTCCATCCGATATACCAATAACCGTTTTACTATCTCCTGTAGTGTAATACCAAGCTTCGGGCAAGCCGAGAAAATCTAAATAATCAAGGTTAACGGCAAACCCCTCGTTCCCTCCTATCGTACTTGTAAGCCCATAATCATTAGGTTCAAAAATTTTCTTTTGTTCGTCAGGAATTATTTCCCCTCTTTTAAATAAACCTGCAGAAGTTTGAAGTAAATCTTCAAGTAAAAACGAATTGTCTGCAATTACAAAAAATGTTGCATCTAAATCTTCCTTTTTAGCTTTTCGATAGGTTTTTTTGAATTCAGAAATTTTATAATTTTTGAGGACAGATTTCAACCTTGAATTGTTGCCGCTATATTTTAAATAATTCCCTTCTTTTACAAAGGGCACCTCAACGGTAGAATCTCTTGCGGTTAAATAAAACCAAGAATCACTCTGTGCTGTGGAGGGTATGGAGATGATTAAACAAAATATAACTATCAGGTAATGTTTCATAGTTTAGCAAAATTAGTGACAAGATAAGAAGTTCGGTTGACTTTTGCCCTTAGTTACTTAATTTCTAAAAGTCTTTAGCGTATTTTAGCAAGTTGAAAAGCAAAGTCAGAAAATGATATCTATTTTAATACCCACTTACAATTATAATATTTATGAGTTAGTAGCTAAAATACATGCTCAGGTAGTTAAGTGTAATGTAGCTTTTGAAATTATAGTTTACGAAGACGCTTCGGATAGGTTTTTAACTGAAAACAGAAAGATAAAGGAACTTCGCCACACTGAACATCAGGTATTAAAAAATAACATAGGAAGAACCTCCCTTAGAGATTTACTGGCAAAAAAAGCCGTCCATAATTGGGTGTTGTTTTTAGATGCAGATGTGCTTCCAAAGAATGAGGATTTCATAAAAAACTATATAGTTACTATAAAAAATTCCGATTCCGAAGTAATATTAGGAGGTATTTGTTACAAGAAAGAGAAACCAGAACCTTCTAAAATGCTTCGATGGATATATGGGGTTGAACGTGAAACAAAGCCTTTGGAAGCAAGAAACAAAGACCCATACACTATTGTTTCATCAAACCTTGTTATTAAGAAGGATATTTTTTTGGAAACCAATACGATAGACGAAAAGTTTTATGGAATGGACAACTTTTTTTCCAATCAATTAAAAAGAAAAGGTATCAAAGTAAAACATATTGAAAATCCGGTTATCCATCTTGGATTAGAAGATAATAAGGTTTTTCTAAAAAAAGCCTTAGCCGCAGTTGAAACTACCGTTATTCTAGAAGAAAAAGGATTGATGGACAATAATATGCGACCCATTCAAAAAAGTTATTTAAAGCTTAATAAGTATCATTTAGTAAATAGTTTTAGTTTCATAGTTTCTAGGTTTAGAAAAACCATGGAGCGTAATTTCAATTCTGATAATCCAAATTTATTCTGGTTCGATCTTTATAGATTAAACTATTACATTCAACTTAAGAAAGCGCAAAATGCCTAGATTTTCTGTAATTATACCACTATATAACAAAGAAGAGGATTTTCCATCCACTCTAAAAAGCGTTATGAGTCAAACCTTCAAAGATTTTGAAGTGATAATAGTTAACGATGGCTCAACAGATAACAGTTTAGCAGTAGCAGAATCCATTAAAGATGGTCGCATAAAAATATATAGCAAAGAAAATGAAGGTCTAGCAGCCACACGAAATTATGCTGTAGCAAAAGCCACTTCAGAAAATGTTGTATGGATAGATGCAGATGACTATTGGTTGCCTTGGCACTTAGAAAATATAGATGCTATTTTAGCAAAATTTCCAGAGGCGCATTGGTTTGCCACAGCATACAATAAAAAACACAATGATAAATTAACTCGAAAAATGGTTTCCCCCTTTGCAGATATAACTGAGGATTGGATTGGACAGGTAAACTATTTTGAATATAGTCTGGCCGATTCTGCGGCAACAGGTTCTAGTGTCGGGTTTAAGAAGCGGTTTTTTCAGAGCCTTGGAGGTCATAAAACCGATATAACTTTCTCTGAAGATACGGATTTATGGATAAGAGCTGGATTAAAAGCACCTTTGTCTTTTTCAAATAAAGTATCTGCTGTTATAAATCTAGACTCGAACAATCGCCTTAACCACAGTAGCTTAAAATCACGAATTTACCCAGATTTCGATCTTTATGACAAAGAAGTAGAAACCAATCCGGCACTAAAGCAATATTTAAATGTACACAGATATTCTATTGCAATTCAGTATAAGCTAGCAGGAGATAAAGCAAATTTTGAAAAGTATAAAAGCAAATTGATTTTGGAAGGATTAAACGCCAAACAAAAATTATTACTTTCCCTACCAAGGCAAGTTTTAATAAAGTCGAAAGCGTTTAAAGAGTTCTTACATCAATCTGGCTTCTATTTCAGTACTTATCGGTAAAATTTCTCAAATTCTGAATATTCACGGATGTAATCCGATTCTAAGAAAACATCTGAAGAAAACACCACACAAATCGCTCCTGAGGAGAAATCGCCAAGTTCACGCCAAATACCTGTAGGAATAAGCAATCCTTTATTGGGCTTGTTTAAAGTAACTGTTTTCTTATTTATTCCATCGTCCAGTATTACCTCAAAACTTCCGCTAACTGCTATTAGGAACTCTTGTTGTTCTTTGTGGGCATGTCCTCCTCTATGGGCATCACTAGGAACATCATACAAATAATACACACGCTTAAAATCAAAAGGTAAGGTGTCTCCTTCTATAACCGCCAAATTTCCACGATGATCGGCAATTTTAGGAATATCTAACACCTGGCAATTATCAATTGTATTTTTCATTTGGTTTTATTTTGTTGTAATCGGCTATACTTTTGAATCCAACTTTTATTTTATGAGGAATCTCCGACAGTGAAATATATTTTTTTCTATAGATAAAGAACACAAATTTGAACACCCAAATATAACTGAAAATTCCATAGTCATATGTTTTAATGGCCGCCTTAGCATACAGCAGTCTATCACTTTCTACATCATCACTAGAAGATAGTGGAGGATGTATGGTTATATATTCAGGATAAAAATAAGGCGTTAATCCAAGCTTTTTTGCATCGGTAAGAAAAACAAAATTTTCAGCATCTTCAAATTGTGCCCCTAGTCCAAATCGTTCATCAAAAAACAAATTTTTATTTAAGACCTCAGAAAGCTTAAATGATATTTCAATAGACAGTGTTTTCTGAGTTACAAACCGGTTGTGAACCATCCCTTTTTTAGGATACTTCCAATAATCTTTTCCTTCAGTAGTTAGCGTTTTAAACGTAATTATTGGGTTTGGATGTGTATTGTAAGCTTTTACAATTACCGCTGCAAAGCCTTTCATAAACACTACGTCATCATCTGTATTAAAACACAATGGCCCAATTGCCTTTTGAATGGCTAGGTTTCTACTTTTTGAAAGTCCTTTTTCAAAGGAATTGATTACACGAATGTTTGGGTTACTAGATTCTAACATTGAGTTTTCATCCGTTTGATTAACAATTAGCACTTTAAACCCTTCCATTCCAGATTCCACAAACATAGCATTTAGAAAATCCAAGGATGTTCGGTGCATGGTCGCCACCAAAATCTCCAAATCTGTGGTTTTATATGTATATTCGGGCATCAATTTTCGTTTAAGCAAATGTATCGAAAATGAAATCGAAATCGAAGTTGAAATCGAAATCGAAATAATAAATTAGAGAATATTACATACCGATGAAAGTTTTATTAATAGGTGAATATAGCCGACTGCACAATTCATTAAAAAAAGGATTAGAGGTTTTAGGACACGAAGTAACGCTTGTGGGTACTGGCGATATGTTTAAAAAATTTCCTGTAGATGAAAGCATTAGAGCAGAATGGCTAAGTGATAAAACTTTCCCTTTATTTTTTAGAAAAATATGGTTACGTCTCTTTAAAAAAGATCCCGCACAGTGGGAAATAGGCTATCGCTTTAAAAAATTACTGCCGAAACTTAAAGATTATGATGTTGTTCAACTCATAAATTCGCATAGTATTGGCACCTATCCTGAATTTGAAATTAAGCTTCTAAAAACACTATTTGTACAGAATGGAAAGGTGTTTTTAATGGGTTGTGGCGATGATTATCCGGTTATAAAATCATATCTAGACGGTAGTATGCGCTACCATATGCTTACGCCCTATTTAGCGCCAAATTCAAAAATGAAGGCAGATTTTGCCTTAAAATACCTTACCGAACCCTACAAAGAACTGTTTCACTTTGTATATAAAAATGCAAAAGCTGTTATTCCAAGCGATATGGATTATGTGATTCCCTGGCGAGGTTGGGACAAGGTTGCAGCACTTATTCCGAATCCAATTATAATTTCAGAAGAATATACTCCCATTAAAATTGAAAACAGAAAAATTAGAATCCTGTTTGGAATAAACACAATGAACTATGAGAAGAAGGGATATCGATTTTTTGATGAAGCCTTAGATATAATCGAAGAGAAATATCCTGAACTAGTTGAAATTAAACGCACCAAAAACTTGCCGTTTAGCCAATATGTAAAAGAATTGGAGCATTGTGATATTTTAATGGACAATGTTTACGCTTACGATCAGGGTTATAATGCCCTGGAAGCTATGTCTCGCGGGAAGGTAGTGTTTGGAGGAGCCGAAAAAGAATTTATGGAGCATTTTAAGCTTAAGGAAAGAGTAGCCATAAATGCACTACCCGATGCTAAAAAAATTGCTGAAGAACTTGAATATCTAGTTTTAAATCCTGACAAAATTGAAAGCATTGGGAGTAATGCAAGGAAGTTTATTGAAAAAGAACACAACTATATAATAGTTACTGAAAAATATCTCGATGCTTGGAAATCTACTTAAACCTCAGCTTTTATTTTATTTTTTCTGAAATAACGTATTATTAAAAATAAAACTACCAAAAAGTAAATTACATATCTAAAGAAGTGTGCCATAACAATCCCCTCCATTCCATAACTATTAACCAAATAATTGGCAAATCCATAAAACAAAGCAATGGAGAGTATTTCAGTGAATACATAGTTTATTACTAGTTTTTTAGCCAAAAATTGATGTGCCAAAACCAAAGAAGCTAACCGAACAAAATCACCCATCAATTGCCATTTAAAAAGTTCGGCCATTTCGACTTGCCCCGGGTAAATTAACTCTATAATTATATTTCTAAATAAAAAAACCAATACCATCCCTCCTGCAAAAAGAGGCAGAAGCACTTTATAAATAGACAGCACTTCTTTTTTAAAATTTTCGGCACTGTGAATTCCAGCAAATTTCGGAATTACGTACAGGGTAAAAATTGAAGCTGAAAAAACCATGTAATTATTGGAAATAAAAGTCATATTAGTCCAGATACCAGACTCCCGTCCCGAAATTTTATCTTCCAGCATGGCGCGAATATCAATATCTACCAGAGGGATTAGAACTGACGAAACAAAAGACATTAAGGTAAAAGCCAAGAGTGCTCTTGCCATGGGAGCTTTTATTCTCAAGCTTTTAAACTGAATATATTCCCTGAGAACCTTAATAAAAAAAAACAACATTACCGAAACCTGAATAACAGGAGTAATTATAATTGACACTAAAACCCCCTCTAGATTGAACTGAAAGAGAAAAAAAACTGTTAAAATTGTACTTAACAGATAGCTAAACAATTCAATTTTAGCAAATTTCTTATATTCGGAAAGACCGTTGATTATACCATTAAAGATTCTTTGAACAGCTATAAATGGAACGATTACAGCAATTAATTTCACTAAAAATGAAAACTCTGTAGTTGAAAACAAATACGTACTTATTTCTGAAGAAAACAATAGCAGTACTGTACTTGTTATCGAAACACCTATAATTAAAAAAACAAATACCGTAGAAAATAAACGTTGTAATTTTATTTCCTCATTTTTATATTCTGCAATGTATTTTACAATTCCATTAAATGTCCCTAATGAAGTAACCGAAGTTAAAAGCTGCGAGAAACTTCTGAGTTGCCCTATTTTGTACTGCCCGACAGGCCCAACATACTCGGTCAATAATCGTTGGATGATAGCAGAAACAACCAATCTAATAAAGATCACCCCTGCATTCAAAGAGGTCATCTTCAACAATAAATTCCTCTTTATAAAACCTGGAATCTTCAACTAGTATGCGTTTAAAGTTTTTATAATCTTTTCCACATCAGCATCAGTCATTATCGGACTTATTGGAATACTTATCACTTCGTCGTGAATCTTTTCAGTATTTGGAAAACTAAAATGTGAATACTCTGAAAGGGCTTCTTGCTTATGGGGTGGAATTGGGTAATGAATTAAATGACCTATTCCATTTCTATCCAAGTAATCTATAAATCCGTTTCTATTATCAACGCGAACAACAAACAAGTGAAAAATATGACTATCACTTCCGTCGTATTTTGGAAGGATTATCTTTTTATTGCTAATCTCTGCAGTATATTTTTTCGCGATCGTTCTTCTGCGTTCATTATCATCGTCTAAGTAAGGTAACTTACAATTCATAAAGGCGGCTTGAAGCTCGTCAAGTCGAGAATTGAACCCTGAAATTTCATTTACATATTTAGTGGTAGCGCCATAATTACGAAGTTTAGTAATTACTTCGGCTAAGGCATCGTCGTTTGTGGTAACCGCTCCCCCATCCCCAAGAGCGCCAAGGTTTTTGGTGGGATAAAAACTAAACCCCGCAGCATCCCCAAGATTCCCAGCTCGCTTTCCATTATTTGCTATTGCCCCATGGGCTTGGGCAGCATCTTCAATTACCAAAAGATTGTTTTCTTTAGCAATCGTTAAAATTTCATCTATAGCTGAAATCTGCCCGTAAAGATGCACAGGCATAATTGCTTTTGTGGTACCTGAAATTGAATTTTGTAAGGAAATTAAATCAAAATTGTAGGTGTCTAAATCTGCTTCTACAAGTACAGGTTTTAATCCCGCTTGCTTAATGGCGAGTATCGTGGCTATATAAGTATTGGAGGCTACTAGCACCTCATCGTTCTCTTTTAGCTTCCCAAGAACCTTGTACCCTTCTAAAATCAATCGTAAGGCATCCAATCCATTTCCTACACCCACACAATGATTTGTACCACAATAGCGCGCAAAGTTGGCTTCAAAGAGCTTTACTTGGCTTCCCAGAACATAATAGCCTGAATCTAAAAACTGTTGAAAGCTATTTTGAAAGGCTGTTTCAAAGCGTTGATTTATACCTTTTAAATCTAGAAATGGAATCATACAAAAATGGGTTCTAAGTTTTTATAGTTTGAAGTTTTCACTTTATAAAAAGGCTGAGCGATACTTCTACCGCCAAAACATTCTTTCCAATAAAGTAAGCCTTCGTTAATATTTTTTCCTTGATTTTCGTTGGAAGCTCCAAAGTCAAAATACAACTTTTCAGCAAAGCGCTCTCGCAACAAGTATTCAAATAAAAAATCCAGAGTACCCAGTTGTTGTTTATCCTGATTAGCCGAAATATATTGCGCGTGTGCAACTGTATCTGTTTCAAAGATAGTTGCGCCACCAACAAGAACAGCATCTTTATAAACATTAAATTGCTTAATGTTTTTAGGAAAAGTATTAGCTAATAATTTAATTTCCGCCAAACTGTGGACAGGCGAAGCTCCGTGTTTCAGTAAGAGATTTGGAATAAGGATTTGATTCCAAAACCCTTCAAAATTATCAGTCTCTTCAATTTTAAGATTTTGGTTAATTCCTTTTTTAACCCCTTCCATTCTGTTGGACGCAATTTTAATCGGGTTTCTATTATCAATTACACATAGTAAATCTACGCGATAAGGCTTTGCTTCCACAATATTAAACAACCAATCTAATTCGTCTGAAGGCACCCGATGATATATTCTAGGCGTTTGCTTTATGAAAACCTCAGCAATCTCCGCTTCATCCAAATACTTTAAAATACTTTTAAAAATAAGAGAAGTCTCTTTAAACTTAACCGAAGTCTTTAGAATTATTCCGCCGTAACTAAGCCCTTGATGCGAGTAAACTATCTTTTCTATCACGTTGGCAGGAAATACGGCTACCACTTTGTTTTTCTTGTAAACAATAAGAGAGTAGTCTGTAAAACGATCGGAGTGATAGTCCATAAAATCTCTGTGGAATAGAAATGTGCCGTTTTTTGAAGACATCACAAAGTTATTCCACAAAGCTTTATCTTCAGGAGCATATTTTTTTACTGTAAAAGTACTAGTGTCCAATGATTTTGCTTTTAAAAATGACATTTTACATTATCCTGTAAAACTAAAATTTATTTTTAGTTTTACAGTTCTATACATAACATATTAAAACCTCCAATTAATTGAAATATTCTTTAAAGTTTACAAAAGTTTCAAAAAAGGATATTTTATGGCTATTACTATATATTGGCGTTTTTATATATTTTGTTTTTCAACCTCCAATATATTCGCCAGACACTGGAAGCTATTGGCATCTGGATGTATTTCGATACCCCATCTACCCGCTGTTTTTAAGAGGATTCGAATTTATTT
This sequence comes from Aequorivita sediminis, assembly GCF_032080575.2. NCBI lineage: Bacteria > Pseudomonadati > Bacteroidota > Flavobacteriia > Flavobacteriales > Flavobacteriaceae > Aequorivita > Aequorivita sediminis. Next base: position 56,587 of record NZ_JAVLSO020000010.1, read on the forward strand.
TTGGCAATAATTATTGGACTGCCGTTGTGGCTTTTCAATTACTATTCGTTTTAGGTTCTATTCAAGTTTTCTTTAAAAACATCTCAAATTTACTGAAACTAAACTTTGTATTGGAGTTGCTATTATTTGCAATCCTATTATTCCCGATATTTCCTCCCTTACTTACCGCAAACAACTTAGCTTCCGAAGGACTTTCGTATCCGCTATATTTATTATTAATAACCTTCGGCGTAGACTTTCTATTTAGAGAGAAGACAAAAAGAATTTATTTTTTTTCAGCCGTCTTTGTTGCTTTAGCACTAACTCGTGGGCAGTTTGTAATTATCGTTCCAATTATAATTTTCCTCTTGCTTCTGAAACACAAGAAGAATATTTTCAGAAAATCGCATTTAAAATATTTGCTGTTGCTTATCCTACTACCTATTATAACCAACACCCTAGACGCCACTTATAGAAAAGCAGTTCATAAACACTTTATTACTACACCCTTTACTTTTACAAATGCTCTTACGCTTCCGCTATATATTTCAGAGAAAAAAGACAGTTCACTTTTTGAAAACCCAGCCCATAAAGCTATCTTTCTTAAAACGTATAAACGCATAGATAGTTTAGGGTTATTGAGCTCCAAAGTTGAAGGGGATTATAGCGAAAAATATCAAGTTTTTCACGATAACTTTCCTTATATATGCAATCAAAGTTTTCACAATATAGGGAGGGAGTATTACAAAGATGAAAACGACCCCTTTAAAAGCGCTATAGATACTGAAATAGCTGCGAAACAAATGTTTCCGGAACTCTTAAAAGCACATTTTAAAGATTATATTTCGCTTTATTACACCAGTGTAATGCACGGCTTTTATTCGGTATTTATTTTTATTTTCTTTGTTATTATCTGTATTTACAGCGGCTTAAAATGTTTGAAAAAATTTAATTTAGAAAACGGTTTACTGTTTTTTGGAAGTCTTTTAATATTATCTAATGCATTAATTGTAGCTGTGGCAGTTCATACAATTATGAGGTATGTATTCTATAATTTTGCAATGGCATTTATTATTATAGTATTACTCTCTAAAAAATTAACCTACACAAGATGAATATAGAACTAAGCATAGTAATGCCGTGTCTGAACGAAGCTGAAACACTTGCAGTTTGCATAAATAAAGCGCAATCGTTTTTTGAACGCGAAAATATTAACGGGGAAGTAATTATTGCGGATAATGGCAGCACCGATGGTTCTCAAAAAATTGCAACCGACTTAAACGCAACGGTGGTTAATGTGCCTCAAAAAGGGTATGGAAGCGCCTTACGCGGGGGCATTGAAGCTGCAAATGGAAAATATGTAATTATGGGTGATGCTGATGACAGTTACGACTTTAGCAACCTGATGCCTTATGTGATAAAACTTCGTGAAGGGTATGATTTAGTAATGGGTAACCGTTTTAAAGGTGGTATTAAAAAAGGGGCTATGCCTTTTCTTCATAAATACTTAGGGAATCCCGTGCTCTCATTTATTGGAAGGCTATTCTTTAAAAGTAAAATTGGAGATTTTCATTGTGGTCTGCGTGGGTTTAGTAAAGAAGCATATTACAAAATGGAGCTTAAAACTACAGGAATGGAGTTTGCCAGTGAAATGATTGTAAAATCCAGCCTTAAAGACTTAAAAATTACTGAGGTTAACACCATTCTCTCTCCAGATGGACGCTCCCGCCCTCCACATTTAAATACTTGGCGAGATGGATGGAGACATTTACGGTTTTTAGTGCTTTATAGTCCTAATTGGCTCTTTTTAATCCCAGGATTGTTACTTTTTATCTTTGGGATTATAACTTCTAGCTTTTTACTGTTTGGAACGGTAAGTATAGGCTCAGTAAATTTTGGAGTTCATACACTTCTCTTCACTTCAGGTTTTGTATTGATTGGCTTTCAATTTATTCTTTTTTATGGCCTTACTAAAGTGTTTACTGTAGAAAATGAATTACTCCCAAAATCGAATAAATATGATAAACTCTTTAAATTAATCAATTTAGAAAAAGGGTTGATTGTTGGGGCTATACTAGTGATAATTGGAATTATACTAAGCTTTTCTGCCTATTTTGATTGGCAAGCAATAAATTTTGGAGATATAGAAAACACTTCTACCCTTCGAAGCGTTATCCCCGCAATTACCCTAATGCTATTAGGCGTGCAAGTGATTTTGTTTAGCTTATTTTTCAGTATCCTAGGATTAAAAAAATAGCAGCTTTTCTTAAATACTTGTTGTAATAATTTAAATACTCAAGAGCTTCTAAAAAGGTAAAGTAATAGTTTCTGGTTTGATGAATTCTTTAGAATATGGATTTTCTAAAAAACTTAGCGGAGGTTTCTGAAACCTGAGAATATCTTCTCGCTCTATACCATAAACACTCCAATAATTTGAAAGCAACTGTGCAAAAATATTTTCATCCCAAAATCCAAAAATTGGTTTTTCGGCAGTACCTTCTATTGGAAGCGCTTCAATAGTAATCCCATTTTCGCCGCTTTCAATGTTAAACTCAGGCTTGTACTGTAGAATATAGTCGGAATAGTGGAAACGTGCATATAACTCTTCAAATTGAATAGGATGCAATACGTTTCCTTTCATTTTATCTAGAATATCTTTCTGACTTTCACCAATGATACCAGCGTCTTGCAAACAAGCAATAAATCCGAAGCCATTTACACCAAACGAGAACATCAAGTTAATAGCATCATCGCGATAGCTAAAAATATCTGCTGAATATTTAAGCGGGAAAATTGCAATACTCCAAGGTTTTTTTCCAACAAAGGAAACAGGTTCGATAATAGATTGAAGCATTAGGTGAAATTGTCCAAAGCGTTCTCTTAACGCTAGCGAGAGTTTAAAATCTTCGCCTAAGCGTAATAGCCTATCCCTTTCATATAGCATTTCGTAATAAAGCAGGCCATACACCATTCTACCCGACCATTGGAAAATAAGCTCCTCGTCGAGCGCTGCCATTCCTTCATAGCCATCTTTGTATGCTTCTTGAATTTTAAGGTCTAATTCATCAAAAGCTTTTTTCACTTTAGGTGAACACGGTAATTCCAAATCGGCATACGTATAAGACTTGGTTTTATCCATCATCTCAATCTTTTCATCTCCAAACTTAAAATGATCCATTAACCACTGAGGGAAAACCGACATTTTTTCATTTGTTAAATCTCCAGTAAGAAAACAAAAGTGTTCGTCAAAAATTAATTCTAAGTAAGGATTAAAAAGCATTTCGGCCATAAAAGTTCGGGAATTAATCTTAAGATATTTTTTTTGCAAATATAGCCATTAGCTTACATTAGGTCTGATGCATTTGCAAAAAGATTGTTCCAAAAAAAAAGACATAAGACTTGAATTTAGTTTAAAAACTAAAATCAATTGTCTTACGTCCTTTATAAAAAGGTTATATACCTTTAATTATATTTTGTTTCTCTTACGATCAACCTCTCTTAAGTGAATTTTACGAATTCTCAAGTGGTTTGGAGTAACCTCAACGTATTCATCTTTTTGAATGTATTCTAAAGCTTCTTCTAATGAAAACTTAATTGCAGGAACAATCTTTGCTTTATCATCAGCTCCAGAAGAACGTACGTTCGAAAGTTTTTTAGTTTTAGTGATGTTAACTGTCATATCATCTTGACGAGAGTTTTCACCAATTACCTGCCCTTCGTAAATATCTTCACCTGGATCTACAAAAAACTTACCTCTATCTTGTAACTTATCTATAGAATAAGGGATAGCTGTTCCAGTTTCCATAGAAACTAAAGATCCGTTTTGTCTTTCTGGAATTCCACCTTTTAACGGTTGGTATTCTAGAAAACGGTGCGTCATAATTGCTTCACCTGCTGTTGCTGTAAGTAATTGGTTACGCAAACCAATAATTCCACGAGATGGAATAACGAATTTACAAACCATACGGTCTCCTTTTCCTTCCATACTCAGCATTTCCCCTTTACGAATGGTCACCATATTAATAGCGGTTCCACTTACGGTTTCAGGTAAATCGATAGTCATTTCTTCAACTGGCTCACATTTTACACCGTCAATTTCCTTAACGATAACTTGTGGTTGTCCAATTTGAAGTTCATAACCTTCACGACGCATTGTTTCAATTAAAACTGAAAGGTGCAAAACGCCACGGCCAAAAACCATAAATTTATCTGCACTATCCGTCGGCAGCATACGCAACGCAAGGTTTTTCTCTAATTCCTTTTCAAGTCTTTCCTTAATGTGGCGCGATGTAACGAATTTTCCATCTTTTCCAAAGAAAGGTGAATCGTTAATAGTGAAAAGCATACTCATTGTAGGCTCATCAATCGCTATTGTTTGTAGTGCTTCAGGATTTTCTGCATCGGCAATAGTATCACCAATTTCGAAACCTTCAAGACCTACTAAAGCACAGATGTCTCCAGGTTGTACTTCCGTAACTTTCTTACGGCCCATCCCTTCAAAAGTGTGGATTTCTTTAATTTTTGACTTTACAATTGAGCCATCTCGCTTCACTAAGGCTACTTGTAAACCTTCTTTCAATACACCTCTTTGTAAACGACCAATTGCGATTCTTCCTGTAAATGAAGAAAAGTCTAAAGATGTAATCAACATTTGTAGCGATCCCTCTTCAGCTTTAAAAGAAGGTACGTGTTCTAAAACCATATCTAATAAAGGTTCAAGAGAATCGGTTGGTTTTTGCCAATCTGTACTCATCCAGTTCTGTTTTGCAGAACCATATACAGTAGGGAAATCAAGTTGCCATTCTTCGGCACCTAATTCGAACATTAAGTCGAAAATAGATTCGTGTACCTCATCTGGAGTACAGTTATCTTTATCTACTTTATTTACAACCACACAAGGCTTTAAACCTAGATCGATAGCTTTTTGTAATACAAATCGAGTTTGTGGCATTGGACCTTCAAAAGCATCTACTAAAAGTAATACTCCGTCGGCCATATTCAATACTCTTTCTACTTCACCACCAAAATCGGCGTGACCAGGAGTATCGATAATATTTATTTTTGTGTCTTTATAAACTACAGAAACGTTTTTTGATGTAATAGTAATTCCTCTTTCACGTTCAAGGTCATTGTTATCTAAGATAAGCTCACCAGACTGTTCGTTTTCACGGAAAAGACTACAGTGGTGCATAATTTTATCAACCAGGGTAGTTTTACCGTGGTCAACGTGGGCAATAATGGCGATGTTTTTAATTTTCATAAACTTCCTCCTTTTTTTTGGAGGGTGCAAAAGTAGTGTTTATAAGTGGATTAGAAACAAAAGTTAACATTTTATTTTTATTTGAGCAAACAAGTTAATTTTCAATTATTAACATCAAATAATATATGCAATATATCAGAAGTGTAAAATAACTATCTTTACAGTGTTAAAAATAAAATATGAAACTTGAATTAATCCCCCATATAAAACACCTCAATTCTAACAACTTTTTCCTACTTGCAGGACCTTGTGCTATTGAAGGTGAAGAAATGGCAATGCAGATTGCCGAAAAAATTGTAAAAATTACCGACAAGCTTGAAATCCCTTTCATCTTTAAGGGAAGTTTTAAAAAAGCAAACCGAAGTAGGATTGATAGCTTCACAGGAATTGGCGACGAAAAAGCATTGAAGATTCTTAAAAAAGTATCCAACACTTTTAATGTACCAACAGTTACCGATATTCACGAAGTAAGTGATGCAGTAATGGCTGCGGAATATGTTGATGTATTGCAAATCCCTGCATTTTTGGTTCGTCAAACAGACTTAGTTGTGGCTGCTGCTAATACAGGAAAAGTTGTGAATTTGAAGAAAGGACAATTTATGAGTCCTGAGAGCATGAAGCACGCGGTTACTAAAGTTACCGACTCCAAAAACGAGCAAGTAATTATTACCGACCGCGGAACGATGTTTGGTTATCAGGATATGATTGTGGACTTTAGAGGAATTCCTACTATGAAACAATACGCGCCAGTAGTTTTAGATGTGACTCACAGTTTACAACAACCAAATCAATCGGCTGGAGTTACAGGTGGACGCCCAGAAATGATTTCTACAATTGCAAAGGCTGGAATTGCAACTGGCGTAGATGGAATATTTATTGAAACCCACTTCGACCCTGCAAATGCAAAAAGCGATGGTGCCAATATGTTAAATCTAAATTTGCTTGAAAAATTGCTATCAGATCTTGTAGCGATTAGAAAAACAATTAACCAACTATAACTGTATTCCTATTTAAGAATAAGGATTAGCTGCAGAAGCTATACATAATTTATAAATAAAATAAAGCGCCCTACCATCTCCTCAAATTGGTAGGGCACTTTTGGCTAAAAATCTTTATAAAAAAGACTCTTACATTTTATATCCAATGCTACGTAACAATTAAGCTATAAGAATTTAGATATGATACTTAATAACTCCCCAATTAAATAAGTATTCAAATATCAGTTTAATTACACATACAAAACAAGAGGTAAATCCCCCTAAATTTCCAATTAACCTCTGATTTTCAGTATTTTAATGAAAAAATATACAAAGAGATCCCTGCTTCACTCGGTAGATATAAACAAGAAGAAAGATATTTGTTAGATTCACTCCGATATTATTTTTACGGACCTACTTTCATTGAGCAACAAAACATTCCTTTAAAATCAAACGCGAAGTTTTAAAATAAAAAAGGCTGCCTATTAAAGACAACCTTTTTTTAGAATACTACATATTAACTCCCCAATTAATGTCTAGTGGTACAAAGATGTAACTTTTGTAAACGCGCTACAAGGGGGAAATCCCCCTATTTTGAAAAAAATGAGAGTTTTTTATATTAAATAGACAAAAAGAAACATAAGTCATTAATTTTAAAACGCTTAAAACTTCGTATTACTTTATCTAAAACACTTTTAGAGTTTTAATTGTTAGGGTAAAATACTTTTTCTGGATAGCACCTTTTTCCCTTAAAACCACTGAAAAAGTTTTTTAGCAGTAATAAATATTTTATTTTGCGAAGGATATCTGTTATTAATTTTATGAAATCTGAAAGGGTCTTTTTTCTAGTTTTACTTCTAAGCTTTTATTCCTTGCATGCTCAAAGTCCACGTTACAAAAAATTTGGAGAACCCACTAGTCATGATTTTGCAATAAATAAATATAATCCTGAACCTGATTCTCCAGGTGTGATTTTATATGAATCGGGAAACTATTACGCTAAATCTGTTGGAATTGGCATTTATCTTGTTAAAGAAGTTTATAGAAAAATTAAAGTTTTAAATGCTAAAAAGTTTAACTATACAGATGTAACTATACCTTATTATGAAGGAAATGGCAGGTATAAAGAAGAAGTTTTAGAATATGAAGCCATTACTCACAATGGCCCCGACCAAAGCCATGTTCCCGAAAGCGCATTCTTTACTGTAGAGAAGTCTAATTCTAGAAAATCATTAAAATTCACCTTTCCAAATGTTCAAGATGGAAGTATTTTAGAATACAAATACACAAAATTAACTCCGTTTTTTTATGACCTAGAGGGGTGGGAGTTTCAACATGAACTACCTACAATTTATAGTTTGTTTCAAACAGTAATGCCTGTCAATTTTAAGTATAACCGTATATTGTATGGTGATCAGCAATTAGTAATTAACAACACGACCCTCAAAAAGAATGGTTTTAAGCTTCCAAATGATAAGAGAGTTGATTCTGAAGTTCACTTATTCTCAATGGAGAACGTTCCTTCTTTTAGCGAAGAAGAATATATGCTTGGAAAAAAAAATTACGTTTCAAGAATTGTATACGAACCAGTATCATTTAAGAGTTTTAATGTTGAATGGAAAAAACAAGTTTTTACCCGAGATTGGAATGATATAGATAAGCTATTTAAAGAGGACGAGGATTTTGGTGATCAACTTGTTCAAAAAAACTATTTTAGAAGAAAATTACCAAAAGATATTTTAAATATTGAAAACGATCTAGAACGGGCTCAGGCCGTATATAGTTTTATTCAAAATGAATACACTTGGAATGGACAGTACTTTAACTATAATGAAAACGTAAAAGAAGCTTTCAAAAATAAATTAGGAAGTGTATCTGCTATAAATTTATCTTTAGTAAATGCTTTAGAAGCCGCAAATCTTAAAGCTAAACCTGTGTTATTGTCTACACGTGAAAACGGCTTACCCACAAAAGTTTATCCAATACTTTCAAATTTTAACTATGTGATCTCGATACTAATGATAAACGATGAGTTTATATCATTAGATGCTACAAATAAACATGCACCTTTTGGCATAATTCCTTTTCGTGCTCTTAACATTGACGGTCGGGTAATGGATTTTAACAAAGGCAGTTATTGGATACCTATAAAACCTTATAATAAAAATATTCTATTTTCACATTCAAAAATTTCAGCCGATACAAACGGAAGTTTTAAAGGAGTAGTAAATCAGACTAATTATGGCTATATAGGATTTAAAAAACGAAATACTATTGCAGAGGAAACTTTTCAAGAATACAGAAAAACTCAAGAAAACAAAAGCGCTGGAATTGAGATTGAAAACTTTCAAATAGAGGAGCTTAATAATATTGAGAAACCGCTTAAAGAGAACTATGAGGTAACTGTTGAACCTGAAATAGTAGGCGACAAAGTAATACTTCATCCTTTTTTCAATAAAACCTATATTTCTAAAAACCCATTTAATTTGGATGAGCGATATTATCCTATAGACTTTGGATTTCCATTTACCAATACCTATCTGGTATCTATAGATTTAGGTGAAGAATATCAGGTCGAACACCTCCCTTCTAGTAGAAGCATAAAACTTCAAGGTGATGATGGCGAATGTTCTGTAACCTATATAGCTGATGGCAACAAGGTGAATATTCGTTTTAATATGAAATTAAATTCATATCGTTATGCTCCCGAAGCTTACCCTGCACTCAAAGAATTTTTTGGCTCTATGGTTACCATGCTGAAAGATGAACCCATAATTTTAAAAAAAATATAACCCAACCATTCCTTATAATACCAATATGCCTTACTATAAACACAGCATCCTAATTTTATTTTTATTTGTTTTCACATTTACATTTTCACAAACACGAAAAACTGCGGTATTTGGCGAACCCACTTCCGAAGACTTCGATATAAATTCGTACGATCAAGATCCTGAAGCAGCTGGAGTTGTTCTTTTTGAAAGCGCTAAAAATTATGTCGAACTAGTGGATAATCATGTAAAACTAATTAAAGAGGTTCACGTAAAGACAAAAGTGTTTGACATTAGTAAATTCGATCAAGCGACAGTAAGAATACCTTTTTATAACAAAAAGAATAACAGCGAGAAGGTCACTAAAATTACCGCGATAACCCATAATGGTGCTGTAAAGACATTTGTAAATGATAAGGATATTTTTACTACAGATGAAACACCCAAATGGTCGATTAAAAGATTCACTTTCCCAAACATACAGAATGGTAGTATTTTAGAATATACCTACCGAGTAGAATCCACTTACTTTTCAAATATTCGAGGCTGGAAATTTCAAGGACCACTTCCAAAATTATATGTAGAACTGTATACCGACATTCCTGGTAATTTTAAATACAATAGAACGCTTTACGGAAATCTACCTTTATATATTAATGACGCAATTAAATCTAAAGCCTGCTTCTCTATTGAAGGCTTTGATGTTCACGCCGATTGTGAAAAAGCGACTTACGCTATGATAAATGTACCAGCCGTAAAAGAGGAAAAGTTTATGCTTTCCTCCGACAACTATTTAGCTAGTATGAAATATGAGCTTATTGAATTTGTAGACTTTAACCGAACTGTTCACCGATATACCAATGAATGGAAAGATGTAGATAAACATTTTCAATACGATAAAGATTATGGACGTCAACTTAAATATTCCAAGTTTTTTAAAAATGAACTTCCAGCTTCCCTATTTTCAAAGCAGGATAAGGTGGAAAAGGCAAAAGACATTTACTACTACATTCAAAGCAATATGAATTGGAATGGGCGATATGGTTATTCGGAAGAAGTGCGCGTTAAAGATGCATTTAATGAAAAATCTGGAAACAGCCATGAGATTAATTTCGCTCTATACAACGCCCTTGATGCTGCTGGTTTAACTGTAAACACTATGCTTATAACCACTCGTGATTACGCCCTTCCTACCAAACAACACCCTGTAATTGCCGATTTTATTTATGCAATAGTTGTTTTAGAAATTGAAGGCAATAAATATTTTTTAGATGCTACAGATAAATTCACACCCTTTGGCGTTTTACCCTTCCGCGCTCTTAGCACAGAAGGACGTTTAATGGACTTTAACAAAGGTAGTTATTGGGAAAAAATCATCCCTTTTAACAAAAACCTACATTATGTAAATATGCAACTTACTGCAGACGAATCTGGGTTATTTACCGGGAAAGCAAGTCAAGTGTCTACCGGATATGTATCAGTTGTAGAGCGAAAAGAATACAACGATTACAGAAAAGATATAATCGACAGAAAGAAACAAAGTAGAAATGAAAGCTTGGAAATTTCAGACCTTAAAATTGAAAATGAAAAAGACTTAGACAAGCCGTACAAAGAGACATTTAATTTTACGCTGAACGAACAACCAGTAGCAGATAATCTTTTTCTATATCCATTTTTAATGGAAACCTATTTTGGTGAAAATCCTTTTGTGAAAAAAGAAAGACTTTACCCTATAGATTTTGGTTTTCCAGTAATAAACAATTATTTAATAGCTATAGATGTCAACGATCAGTATAAAATCGAAAAAGTTCCTAGTAATAAGATTCTAAAACTCCCGGAAAACGATGGCGAGTTTTCAGTGGTTTACGATGTTTCAGGGAATAAAATAAACATCAGACTTAGCGTAAAACTGAACAATCCAAGTTTTGCTCCAGAAGCCTATAAATCACTGCAAGAATTTTTTATTGAGCTAATTAAAGTTCAAAACGAAGAGCCAATTCATCTGAAAAGAATTTAATTTTCAATAACAATAAAGCACTAATAATCCCGGTTTTTTTCTTGTATTTTACGAATTATGGCAGTTGAAGTACGTCTCGGTAGAAGGCGAGGAAGTCTAGATAAAAATCTATTAATTCTTCCCGGAACAGCTACCACTTTGCCCTTGTGCATTGCTTCATATCCATACTTAGCTACCTCTTTAGGACATCCAATATTGAAGTTGATTTTATTATTGGATGCATCTGCACCGTTTGAAACTACTTGTTGAAATGATGTTTTGGTTTGTCCAGGACACAGACAAGTTACAGTTACTCCTGAACCTTTTAATTCGTTGGCAATAGCTTCTGAAAAGGATAGAATATAGGCTTTAGATGCATAATATAACGACATTAAAGGCCCAGGCTGAAATGCTGCAAGTGAAGACATATTTAATATTTTCCCCTCACCTCTTTCCAGCATCCCTTTTAGAACTAACTTGGTTAAATGGGTTGTAGTCATCACGTGGAGGTTTAGCATATCCATTTCACGCTGCCAATCGGTATTGCTGAAAGTTCCAAATATTCCAAAACCTGCATTATTGATTAATACGTCTATAGGTTTGCCTTCAGTAGCTTCAAAAATTTGTTCTGCCACATTACTCTTACTCAAATCCTTGACAATAAGTTGAATATCTGAAGCGTATTGAGAAGTGAGATTGTTTTTAGTTTGCAACAATTTGTCTGCATCAATATCTGCTAAAATTAAATCATACCCATCCTTTGCTAATAACAAAGCAAGTTCGTACCCCAAGCCAGAAGCAGCTCCTGTTACAATTCCTGTTTTTTTATCTCGTTCAATAACTTAATCTTTTTTGCAATTATAAAATTGATTACCTACTCAACACCGTTTACATAATCGTTAAGGTATTCAAATTTTAAAGTTAATTTTCTTTCGCTGGTGGTCATTTGCGAACGTTTTAGAATTCCATCCTTATCGTCATTAAAAAACGCTGGAATCACGTTTTCTAAAAACATTTCGCCAAAACCTTCACTTGCATCTTTAGGTAATTCGCAAGGTAAATTATCTACAGCCATTACAGCTATAGAACCAGGAGTTCCTAACTTAGTTTCACTTTCGGTTATAGGGTCATATCCATAAAAAGGGTCTGCAATAGTTGAAGCGCGAATTGTACAAGCAACAGGACCATCGATGTCACAAGATACATCAGCAACAAAGTTGATTTTAAACTCAGGGTTTCTAGCATCTTCTCTAGTAAATAGATAGGGCGCATTATTTCCATAGAAGTGTCCAGAAATAAACATATCGCTCACTTTTGCATATTTCATAAAATCACTTTCATAGCCAGATGGATCTTTATAAAATTCTTTTTTATTGAACGTTCCACCATCTTTGCGTTTATTGTATTCAGAAACATCAATCAAGCAATATACAGGCTCATCAAATTCTTTAGTTAGGTAATCTTCATCACTTACTTCACGAATTTTTAAATGGTCCAAAACCTTTTTTGCTCCTTTAGTAACTTTACCTGTTCCTGAAAGAACAATTTTTATATTTGGGATGGTAATTTTATCCAATTCTGCTTTTACGGCATTTAAATCTGCCAAGTTTTCAACTTTAGGTAAATCATATAAATTATCGCGTAAACCTAAGCCTCTAAATCCATTATATGCACCAACTAAACCAGCGTAATAACCAAATCCTATCAAGCGTCTATTTGAATTGTTAACTATAGTTTCGTGATCGAACATTTCAATATTCTTCTCCAACATTGCCTTTAATAACTTACGGTTATACGGCTGTTTTTTAATTGTATGACTGAAGTAGAAATATTTTTTGTTAGGAATTAGGGCATCTACTGGAACCTCCTTTACACCAAGCATAACATCAGCCTCTGACACATCATCCAAAACGTCGAATCCTGCATTGCGGTAAGCCTCATCAGGAAAAATACGCACATCTGAAGATTCCACGACAATTCTTGCATCGGGAAACTCTTTTATGACTTCTTGACATTTTTCAGGTGAAAAAACTACACGACGGTCTGGCGGATTCTTACGTTCTTTTATAATAGCAAAGGTTATCGGCATTTTGGTATGTTTTTTGAATAAATGAGTATTGGAATTTATAGGAAAGCAAATGTAATAGATTTCTTGTATCTTTGCACGTTTGTTGGAAGCTAGATGATAGAGAAAAGGTGGCTTAAACGTTGTTTGTTTCTTTTAATCCTCTAAGAATCACTGACAAATAAATGGGGCCGACTGGTTTTGACAGCGGGTCTAATTGTATTGTAAGCATGCCGAGCGCTGGGATATAGCTCGTAAATATCATATTTCACACTTTTTAAACGGCGAGAATAACTACGCCCTAGCTGCATAATCTGAATCATAGTAGGATGTGCCTCGGCCCACAAGGTGGGCAAGCAGGAAGTCACTCAACGGCCTTGGTTTGCGGCGGTTGATTTAGTGGCTTCGTAAAAGTAAACCTAGCGATGCTAGTGCTTTGATGGCATCGTGAAACTCAAGTAAAGATAAGGAGTGCGTTGGTAGTTTTCGACCGGCAATCTCTCGAAAACCTAATTGAAAACTAAGCATGTAGAAAGCATTATGGTTGCACGTTTGGACGGGAGTTCGAATCTCCCCGGCTCCACTGATCACTTAGAAAACCACGCCAATAGGTGTGGTTTTGTTGTTTTATATAGAAATTGAGCTCGCTCAAAATTTCGGAATAAAAGAACAAAATAAGGACGCAGTCCGTGGTTTTCTATTTGCAGAACTGGTGCCCATGGAGATCACATTTTTTTTGTAATCTCCCCGGCTCCACTGATCACTTAGAAAACCACGCCATTAGGTGTGGTTTTGTTATTTTATGAAGAAATTGAGCTCGCTCAAAATTTCGGAATAAAAGAACAAAATAAGGACGCAGTCCGTGGTTTTCTGTTTGCAGAACTGTTGCCCATGGAGATCACTTATTTTCTGTAACCTCGCCGGCTTCACAATAAAAAATAATTGAAAATACAAGTGTCAAGGATTAAGGCAGATACTCTTCGACCAACAGCTTTACCCCTGTTGTGGCTTTTTCTTTAATTACCAATAAATTTATACCTTCCTCTACATCAGGCTTTATGTCAATATAAACTGTTTGAGCATCCACAGGAACAGACAGTAGCAATGATCCCGCCGGTTGCACCACCATTGAAGTACCAACAATTACAAATAAATCTGCCGTTTCAGCTATTGTAATGGCTCTCTCAATTTCAGTAACATCTTCGCCAAACCATACAATATGTGGTCTTAATTGACCTCCATCGGCTGCCAAATCACCAACTTGGATATCTTTAGTGTACGGGTAAATAAGATTTTCATCTTTAATACTTCTACATTTTGTCAGTTCACCGTGCAAATGCAAAACATTTGTAGAGCCCGCTCTTTCGTGTAAATTATCTACATTTTGTGTGATGACAGAAACTTCATATCTATCTTCCAATTCCGCAATTAACTGGTGCGCTAGGTTTGGTTGAGCATTTTCAACTGCCCTACGCCTTTCATTATAAAAATCCAATACAAGTTGTGGGTTTTTACTAAAGCCTTCCATAGACGCAACGTCTTCAACTTTATGGTTAGACCAAAGTCCGTTGTTATCTCTAAAAGTGGGAATACCACTTTCCTGACTAATACCTGCACCGGTAAAAAACACAATGTGATGTTTATGCTTCATAAGTTTGTTTTTCTATATAGTAATTACTTTTTTCCCCACTAATTTTATCTTCTTGGCAAAGGAGAATGATTTACCGTTGTATATAGCACTATAATCTAAATCTCTTTTTATTAGCTCATCCTGAAGTAGCATTATATCGCTTTGCATTTCAATACTAAAATGTCTTCGCCCAACGTACGTATTAAACAATTCGATAAGCCCTGAATTGTCAAGTTCAAGCAGTTTTTTCATATACTTTAATCTAGATTCTGGTACAGCCCCATGTTTCATTTTGATATTTCTTAACACAGATTGCTCTGGTTTCTGTACAGCTATTTCTTTCCATACATTAAATTTAACGATTGGAAAATCAATCTCTCGAACCTCCTTCTCAACCTTTTCCTTATACCAGACGAAGTTCCCATCCGCTTTAATCAAGCTTCCTAACCAAGGAATATTCTTACAAGCAGGATGAGCTTGATTAAGGTAAGGTGTAGATATATCTTCAGCACCATGTATTAACTCTTCATCAGCAAATACATAATCCCGTTTATTTACGAACCCCAAGGGACAAAGCTGATTTTCAACAATTTGCAAAAGGTTGTACGGTGGAGAGGCCATTTCAGCTAAAATTAATAGTTTCCCATTAGTCTGTCCATTTAAATCAAAATTTGATATAAAGTCTTTCAATGTTCCAAACTTCTTGTTGACCGACGCTACATTTATTATTAGACTTGAAAAGACAATGGGCATCTGGTCGTTATCTAGAAACTCATGCCTATTTTCTAATGTATTATTATTATTTCTCATAAATTCAACTTTATTCCATCAAATTAATTTTTTCACATTTAAATGCCTCATAATCTTTACAATATTGGCTTTCTCTATTCCACAATACCATATACTTAGTACGAATTTGTATTCTACAATAACCTTTACCCAAATTCAAACTAAACCCTTTTCCAGAGAAGTTAAGTTTTTCATCAAAATACCAAATCACATAGGGTGAAACATCTGTGAAATCTAATAAAGCCACGACATTCTCAGCCGGTAAGCATAATAAATAAGGAAATTTATCTTGGGTAATGATTTCTGATTCATCAATGGTATCTTTTTCTATAGAAGAGAAAAGCACTTCAATTAGTTGTGAGGTTTTTGAATTGCTTAATTTAACACTAGTGGGATTCATATTCTTAATTAATTATTAGTTGTTGTGATTTTGGTTGATAAATACTCTTTTATGGTACTACCCTTTTTATAGGTTATATAATTGTAGAGTATTAGTAAACTTCTTGTTTATGCAGGAGATTTGATTAGTATAGCGCAATCTAAATTGCTTTAAAACATCTCGTATAGATTCAGTCTGCTATAACTTGCCTAAACTTTTCTACATCCGTAGGTGATAAACGTTGGAATTGTTTTTCTTTATTCCGTTAAACAAGAAACCACCCATTTCTGGTATATCTTCAACTAAATCAAAGGAGAGGCATTCTTTAAGAAGGTTTTCGAAGATTAAAGTGAACGAGAAAATTGTCCCAGGCTTAACAAAACACCAGTTAGGATATACTGCGATATTTTCGCTAAATAGCATTTTAGACTTCCTTGCCGTCTGATGGCATTTTAGGTAAGTGTTATTCCAAATTCGCATTCTTTGAACATCGCGATATGGTCCCAAATCGATATCAACAATTACCTGAGACTCAGTTTCTGTTTGTGTAGAAAACATTTTCTTTATCTCCTTGGCGATTTGAATTTTTGGGTCTTTTTTCTCTACGCTTAAATTTGAAATTTCAAAACCATCATTAATTCTTAAGACAGTGTTTTTTAATTTAATCGGGATTTTATTAAATCGCTTGATAATAGCTAAATCCAAAGCTATTAAATGTAAAGATTGTAAATGTACGCCCTCAATATTGGCTTTAAGTGTAGTTTTATAGCTGTCTATGAGTTCTTCATCAGACAAGTTTTTAAAAACTTCTAAGAAGTTTAAATTATGCAATTCTCTCTTTTTTCTGCTTAATAAAAAATGTTCCATAATAGATTTAATTAAAAAATTAAACCATTACAAAAAAACAAATGAAATGTGTAGGATAACATATTTTTCCTGGACCGGCTCATCGTTTTAGCACCTTCGCCTGTTTAGGCAGGTTGCTGTTTCAATTAAGAAACTCGTAATGATAATGCATAAATACGATTTATTTTTAAATAAAACAAGAATAAATTATGGTTTTCGCAATAGATAATAAAAACCTTTTTATATAAAGCGCCCAAGTTGCAATAAAGCTATAGCGGGTTATATAGATTTTGGGAACTTTATTCTATACCCAAAACCTAAGGTAATTGCTGAGCCAGTTTGCAGTGATATTGCAGATATAATAAATTGTCAGGTAAAGTTAAAAAATTGCTTTTCAATTATAGAAGAGAAGTGAGTCAAAAAATATGTTCAAAGGAAACTTCAATCATTAACTAATTCCTAAGCCAATAACCGTTTTCACTAATAATTAAGAAGGCGATATTTTAGAAATAGACTAAAATTTTGTGAAGGAAATTTTCCTAAGTAGGAAATTATTATAAAATTTTATTGCTTAGACGCTTTTCTACTTCCTTCATACATTTCGTATCGTACAAGTTTGGATTCTAGTTTTCCGTTAAACAACTTAATTTTTCTCGAAGGACGTAGTCCAACAAATTTAAGCGCTTCCATATTTGAAGTAATCATCCAAGCCTGAGTTCCAGGATAGCCACGCTTTAAAGTATTCCCAATAGAGCTATAAAACTCTTGAATATCATTTACAGATATTCTTTCATCATAAGGTGGGTTGAAAACCATATACAACGACTTTTCGCCTTGTTTTTCACTTTCGAAAAAATCTTGTTGTTTTACCTCAATAAATTCTTGAAGATTTGCACTTTTTATATTCTCCTTAGTTTTATGAATAGCAACAGGATCAGAATCAAAGCCATAAATTTTATGCGGGAAATCACGAACTTTTTTAAGAGCTGCTTCCTCTATTTTCTCATATAAATCTACATCAAAATCAGGCCAAGTTTCAAAGCCAAATTCCTCACGATTCAAGTTTGGTGGAATATTACAGGCTATCATTGCAGCTTCAGTCAACATAGTTCCACTCCCACACATCGGGTCTAAAAAGTCACACTGCCCTTGCCAACCAGATAGCATTAAAATACCTGCAGCTAAAACTTCATTTATCGGGGCAAGAGTACTTTCTACTTTATAACCACGTTTGTGTAATGATTCCCCAGAACTATCTAATGAAATAGTACAGATATTACGATCTATATGCACATTTATTCGTAAGGTAGGGTGGTCTAAATCCACATCTGGCCTAACTCCTTCCCTATCGCGAAAACGGTCAACAATAGCATCTTTTGTCTTTAAAGCGATATACTGAGAATGTGTAAATACATCTGAAAAAACAGTAGCATTAACTGCTAAGGAACCTTTTACGTCCATATAGTTTTCCCAAGGCATCTCATAAACTTTTTTATATAAATCTTCTTCTGTGAAAATATTAAAAGCTGTTATTGGCTTCAGAATTTTAATTGCAGTACGGCAGCATAGGTTAGCTTTATACATAAAGCCAGTGTCTCCTTCAAAGGAAACATTTCGGGTCCCTAATTCAATAGAAGACGCTCCTAATTGACGAAGTTCCTGAGCCAGTAGCTCTTCCATCCCGTATAGGGTTTTAGCTACCATTTTAAAATTCTTTCCCATAATATATAATCAGTTTTACTGCAAAAATACAGTATTTTAGCAGTGTGAAACGATAACTATGCAAAAAGAAAAAAACAATTGGTACGCTTCCTGGTTTAACACGCCATATTACCATATTTTATATAAAGATAGAAATCACAGAGAAGCGGCGTTGTTTATGAACACGCTTACTAAATATTTAAAATTAAAAAAGAATGACAGTATTTTAGATCTAGCCTGCGGGAAAGGCAGACATTCAAAATACTTATATCGACAAGGTTTTAATGTAACAGGAGTAGATCTTTCTGAGGAAAGCATTGCTTACGCTAAACAATACGAAAAACCCAGACTCCATTTTGAAGTTCACAATATGTGTTTACCATATCCAAAAAAGTTTGACGCTGTATTTAATCTTTATACAAGTTTTGGTTATTTTGAAAAAGAAGAAGATAACTTAAGAACAATTAAAGCAATAAAATATGAGCTAAAACCAAATGGACACGGAGTTATAGACTTTTTAAACGTCGATCTGGCTATTAAAAAATTAATTCCTTCAGAAAAAAAAGAAATTGGTGGAATCTTATTTGATATTGAAAAATATGTTGAAGATGGTTATATCATAAAAAACATCCGATTTAACGATCAAGGAATTGATTATTCATTTACTGAAAGGGTAAAAGCTTTAAGGCTAAAAGACTTTAAAGACTACTTTGATAAGGCAGGAGTAACGTTAAAAGCAGTTTTTGGAGATTACAAACTCAATAAATTTGATGAAAAAACCTCAGAAAGATTAATCCTGATTTTTAACTAATGAATTATATTTTACTTTTTTTAGCCGTAGTTATAGGTTACATAGTCGCACTTTTCTTGAAGAAAAAGGAAATGCGCAATATGGAAGTTTTCCTAGCTTTTAGCGGTGGATTTCTTTTATCCATAACAGTTTTTGAATTGTTACCACACGTATTTGAAGACCATTCTAAAAGTATTGGTGTATATATAATGCTAGGTATACTTTTGCAGCTATTTTTAGAATTTTTCTCAAAGGGGGCCGAACATGGACATATTCATTTGCATTCCGAAAACAAACATTTCCCTTGGATACTCTTTATAAGTTTAGGCATACATGCCTTTATGGAAGGTTTTCCAATTTCGGAAGAAAACAATTTACTAACGGCTATTATTATTCATAAAGTGCCTGTTGCCATTATTCTATCTTTCTTTTTTATTACCGCTGGCTATAAAAGATCGACTACATTGTTATTTCTATTCTTTTTTGCTTTAATGACGCCTCTTGGAAACTATCTCTCGACTCATTACGATTTCTTCCATAAGTATGAAACACCAATAACAGCGATAGTAATAGGGATCTTTTTACACGTTTCAACAACAATTCTTTTTGAAAGTTCTAAAAACCATAAGTTTAATCTCTCCAAAATGACAGCAGTAATCCTAGCGGTGATCATTGCTTATTTTATTTAATGTACTTCAGAAGTATTGCCTTGAGGTTTCCCGTCTTTCTCGAATTGAAGTGCATTGGCTACCATTCGTAAGTCGCCATAAGTGAACTTATCATCAATTTTGCTTTTTAAATCGCCGAAACCCTTGTAGTCTTCGGTTTCCATTATTCTTTTGAGTTCGAGATACTTATTCTTAGACATTAATTCAGTAATGTTTATTTTACCCGTAAGAAGAAAAGCGCTGAGATGCCTTTCAATAGTACCCACGGTAAAACCTCGTTCTTTAGCAATTTCAGCAATGCTCATTCCAGATTTGAATAACTTGAAAGAGATTTGTTGTGTTTCACTTTTTCTAGGAACCAATTTCGTTTCATTTTTTGACTCTATTGCGTTTTCTTCACAGTACTTATTAATTACTTCCAAGATTGCCGCACCGTATTTTTTAAGTCGAACTTTTCCAATGTCCGATATTTGCTGCAATTGCTTTACGTCTGTTGGCAATACTTCGCACATTTCAAAAAGCGCTTTTTGGGTAAAAACTTGATAGGGCGGAATAACTTCTTCTTCCGAACACATGGTGCGGAGTTCTCGTAGCAATTCAAATAATTTATAATTGTCAGTTGAAGCGAAAAAGTCCGATTTTTTGCGTTTTGGTTTTTCTACTTCCTGTAGTGAAGCTTTAGCCCGCAAATCGAGGTATTTAGAAGTATTGAAACCATCTTTTAAACCTTTAAAGCAATACTGTTTTACAGCTATCAATTCCTCCAAATTATTAAGCTGTTTTGAAATATCTTCATTAATTGCTTTGTTTTCTGTGGTAAAATTTAAATCTGATAAAGGTTGTATAACAAAATCTTGCAAGTGCTTTTCAAAATAAAAAATCGCCTTTTTAAAGCGTTCCTGTAACTTAACATTACCTTCTGGAGCTTCGTGTTCACTTAAGTGTTTTAACTGATTTTGGAAATTCGTGTTAACCTTTAAAAGTTTGGTCACACCTTTTTCTTTTAAAATGCCTAATTGATCGAGTAGATTACCATTAATGCTGCCGTTATTTTTAAAATAGATATCTAAAATTCTACTAACTGGATGCAAAAAAGCATGGAAATTGAAAATGTCGTTAATCAAGTTAAATTGATACGCTATCTGCGAAATTTCCAAAATAGAAGAATCTGGCTGGTTCTCTTCGGCATTTTTACAAAAGGAAGCAACTTCCAGGTTGTTGATAATGCTTTTTTGGGAGAACGGACCGGTTAGAACGATTCCTTCCAAAGTTTTGCACCGGCTTAAAGCTACATAGGTTTGTCCGTGGGCGAAGGCTTCTTGTGTATCGATAATTACTTTTTCAAAAGTGAGCCCCTGACTTTTATGAATAGTTATAGCCCAAGCCAAACGCAGCGGAATTTGTTTAAATAAACCCATTTCATCTTCCAATATTTCCTTTGTCTCTGGATGGATGGAATATTGAATATTCTTCCATATTTCTGGAATAGTAACAATATCAAAATCATCGCCGGGACATCGCACTAGCACTTCATTTTCGTCTAAATCGACCACAGTCCCAATCTTTCCGTTGAAATATCGCTTTTCCGGAGAGCTGTCATTTTTAACGAACATAACTTGGGCTCCTACCTTTAGCTCCAGCTCTGAATGAGTGGGATAGGTATATGCGGGAAATTTTCCATCTACTTCTGCGTCGTAAATAAAGCTTTTCGTTTCTAGCTTTTTCAATTCTGCAGAATTTATTCTGTCGGCTCTATTATTGTGGGTAGTTAAAGTAATATACCCAGCGCCGTCTTGAGCAGAGAAATCGGGAATAAACCGTTTGTTGAGTGTTTCGTAGGATTCGTGAGTTAAAGAGTCATTTCTAATTTCGTTCAATACTTTTATAAAACTCTCACTTTCCTGTCTGTAGATGTGCTTCAATTCAATGGTAAGCGTATTCGAGGCCTGAAAAGAGTTACTTCCAAAGAAAAATCCTGTACTGTAGTATTGTTTTAAAAGCTGCCATTCATCGTATTTTATTACTGGTGAAAGTTGTTGTAAGTCGCCAATCATCAAAAGTTGGGCGCCGCCAAAAGGTTTGCTTCTATCTCTAAACCTGCGCAAAACCTGGTCTATGCCATCGAGTAAATCGGCACGCACCATACTTACTTCATCAATAACCAACAAATCTAAAGACTTAATAATATTGATTTTCTTTTTACTGAATTTTTTAGAGAAAGAATTGCTTTTCTTATTTGCAGACTCGGGCAAGATGGGACCAAATGGCAACTGAAAAAAAGAATGAATAGTCACCCCTCCTGCGTTGATAGCCGCCACTCCGGTAGGTGCTACAACTGTCATTCTCTTTAAGGAACCTGTTTTTAATCTATGTAAAAACGTAGTTTTTCCCGTCCCAGCCTTCCCGGTCAGAAAAATATTCCTATCGGTATAATTGACGAAGTTCCAAGCCAGATCGATTTCAGGATTCTCAATCATAACTAAAAAATTGTGGAGGAGATTAGTGTATTTATGTTATTAAATATAATGAATATAGTGTGGAAACAAAATTGGAAATTAAAATCTAGAGGTTATAGGTTGCATCAATAATAGTCTAGCCTTAAAATAATTATTGAGTTCATAGCAGTTTTACAAGCTTTAATCGATATGAGGTAGATAGTTGGAATGAAATATAAAATATAATGGATTTAGGTGAATTATTCTGTGATTATAGTAGAATAATTAATCCTTGATTTACAATAAGTCTAATAATGTTTAAGTGAATCTTTTCAAACATAATAGACTATTCGTGATAGAAACGGCAGAGGTGACAATAAAGATTCTAACCATATTTTAATTTTCTAGCTCACCGCCCCTACCACCCACGCTGTGGGGGTGTAGGGTATTTCAGTTTAGGGCAAAAATAAGTTCTAATCACCTCCAGTAATAACAAAGCTTACAAAAAAAGAAAGACGGCTTAAGGAGTAAAAACGGTTCTTGCGGGGTTACTTGGGTAACACTGCAATTACCACCCACGCTCAATTTAGGGCAGAAATAAGTTCTAATCACCTCCAGTAATGATAAGGCTTATAAAAAAAGAAAGGCGGCTTAAGGAGTAAAAACGGTTCTTGCAGGGTTACTTTAGGTAACACTGCAATCACCACCCACGCTTAATTTTGGGCAAAACGAGTTTTAATCACCTCCAGTAATGATAAGGCTTACAAAAAAAGAAAGGCGGCTTGAGGAGTAAAAACGGTTCTTGCAGGGTTACTTGGGTAACGCTGCAATCACCACCCACGCAAAGTTTAGTACAAAAGAAGTTTTAATCATCTCCAATACTTTAAGGCTTATAAAAAAGAAAGGCGGCTTGAGGAGTAAAAACGGTTCTTGCAGGGTTACTTTAGGTAACACTGCAATCACCACCCACGCTGTCAGTTTAGAGCAAAAAAAGATTTAAAAACTCCAGATCTAAAAGGTTTACAAAAAAAGAAAGTCGGCTTGAGGAGTAAAAACGGTTCTTGCAGGGTTACTTGGGTAACACTGCAATCACCACCCACGCTGTCAGTTTAGAGCAAAAAAAGATTTAAAAACTCCAGATCTATAAGGTTGATAAAAAATGAAGGCGGTTTAAGGAGTAAAAACGGTTCTTGTGGGGTTACTTGGGTAACGCTGCAATCACCACCCACGCTGTCAGTTTAGAGCAAAAAAAGATTTAAAAACTCCAGATCTAAAAGGCTTACAAAAAAA
>NZ_JAVLSO020000011.1:0-54555 GCF_032080575.2 Aequorivita sediminis
AAAATTGTATCGAGGCAAAATAAAAATGCCCAAAAGCGGCAGCCGAGTGATTTTGCAGCTACTACTTTATCATGAAATTGAAATATATTAATCTGCAAAATTGTATCGAGGCAAAATAAAAAAGCCTAAAAGCGGCAGCCGAGTGATTTTGCAGCTACTACTTTATCATGAAATTGAAATATATTAATCTGCAAAATTGTATCGAGGCTCTCACCCCCAATCAATTAGAAAAAAATTACTAAATTTACTATGCGTGCATAATAAATTTTTGTATATTTGGTATCATACTTTTTTCAATATCCTCAATGCAAGAAAAAACAAAAGAAAAAACTATAGATTATGTTTTGCGGTCCACTTGGATGAATGTTACTAAAATGTACAATGAGGAGGCAGGAAAAAAAGGGAGTACTATGGCAACCGGGTTTGCTTTAATAAGTATAGATCCTGAGAATGGCACACCAAGTACTGCTTTAGGTCCAAAAATGGGAATGGAAGCTACAAGTTTGTCACGCACTTTAAAAGCTATGGAAACCAAAGGACTGATTGAACGAAAACCAAATCCAGAAGATGGACGTGGGGTTTTAATTCATCTAACGCCATTCGGTAAAGAAATGCGAAGTTTTTCAAAAGACGTAGTCTTCGGTTTTGATAAAGCTGTAAGAGAAAATGTTTCAGAAGAAGACTTGCAAACTTTTAGGAAAGTAGCACAAACTATTAACGACTTAATCAGTTCCAAAAAGGTCTATGATTCAGTTTAAAATCAATAAAAACAAATAATTCAGAATTAAGACTTTAGTTTTCTTAATTCAGAAAATATAATTTATAACTCATAATTTAAAGAGATGTCAAAAAGAAGAATTAACAAAGTAGCGGTAATCGGTTCCGGAATTATGGGAAGCGGTATAGCTTGCCATTTCGCCAATATTGGTGTAGAGGTGCTATTGCTCGATATTGTTCCGCGTGAACTTAATGATGCCGAAAAGAAAAAAGGGCTTACTCTAGAAGATAAGGTGGTAAGAAATAGAATTGTAAACACAGATTTACAAAAAGCTATTAAAAGCAACCCTGCCCCACTCTATCACAAAGATTTTGCAAAACGTATTACTACAGGAAACTTAGAAGATGATATTGCTAAGGTAAAAACTGCCGATTGGATTATTGAAGTAGTAGTAGAACGCCTAGATATTAAGAAACAAGTTTTCGAAAATCTCGATAAGCACAGAAAACCAGGAACCCTTATTACTTCAAACACTTCTGGTATTCCTATTAAGTTTATGAGCGAAGGACGTAGTGAAGACTTCCAAAAGCATTTCTGCGGAACACACTTCTTTAACCCGCCACGTTACTTAAAACTTTTTGAAATCATTCCAGGACCAAAAACTTCACCTGAAATATTAGAATTTTTAAATAGTTACGGTGAAAAGTTCCTTGGAAAAACTACGGTAGTAGCAAAAGATACACCTGCATTTATAGGAAATAGAATTGGAATCTTCGGAATTCAAAGTCTTTTCCACCAAGTGAAAGAAATGGGACTTACCGTTGAAGAGGTTGATAAACTTACAGGTCCAGTAATCGGTCGTCCAAAATCGGCTACATTTAGAACTGTTGACGTTGTTGGTCTTGATACTTTAGTACACGTTGCCAAAGGTATTCACGAGAATGCTCCGGAAGACGAAGAACACGGAATCTTTCAAATTCCAGGTTTTATCGACACTATGATGGAGAAAGAATGGCTTGGAAGTAAAAGCGGACAAGGTTTCTATAAAAAAGTAAAAGACGAGAAAGGGAATAGTGAAATTCTTTCCTTAGACCTCGACACTTTAGAATACAGAAAAAGTAAAAAAGCATCTTTTGCAACGCTAGAAAAAACGAAATCGGTTGGTACTGTAACCGATCGTTTCCCAATTCTTATTACTGGGGAAGATAAAGCTGGTGAATTCTACCGTAAGAACTTCGCAGCAATGTTTGCTTATGTTTCAAAAAGAATTCCTGAAATTACCGACGAGCTTTACAAGATTGACGATGCTATGAAAGCAGGTTTTGGATGGGATAACGGTCCTTTCGAAATTTGGGATGCCGTTGGCGTTAAAAAAGGAATTGAATTAATTAAAGATTTAGGAAAAGAACCAGCAGCTTGGGTAAACGAAATGCTTGAAGCTGGAGTAGATTCTTTCTATACCGTAAAAGAAGGGAATACCTATTATTACGATATCCCTCAGAACCCGCCTGCCGGACGGGCAGGAAAACACTTAAAAGTACCTGGACAGGATTCATTTATTATTCTAGACAACATTCGTAAAACTTCAGAGGTTTTCAAAAACAGCGGGGTTGTAGTTGAAGATCTTGGCGATGGTATTTTAAATGTGGAATTCACAAGTAAGATGAACGCTGTTGGGGGCGATGTTTTAGCAGGAATTAATAAAGCTGTAGACATTGCAGAAAAAGACTTCGACGGTTTGGTAATTGCCAATCAAGGGAAAAACTTTTCTGTTGGTGCCAATATCGGGATGATTTTTATGATGGCTGTAGAACAAGAATACGACGAATTGAATGCCGCCGTAAAATATTTCCAAGATACAAGTATGCGTCTTCGCTACTCTTCTATTCCAGTAGTAGTGGCACCACACGGAATGACTTTAGGAGGTGGATGTGAATTTACACTTCACGCCGATAGAGTTGTTGCAGCTGCAGAGAGTTATATTGGTTTGGTAGAATTTGGTGTTGGGGTGATTCCTGGCGGTGGAGGTTCTAAAGAAATGGCACTTAGAGCAAGTGATACTTTCCACAAAGGAGATGTTGAACTTAATAGACTTCAGGATTATTTCTTGACTATAGGAATGGCTAAGGTATCTACTTCGGCTTATGAAGCGTATGATACTGGCATTCTTCAAAAAGGAAAAGACATTGTAGTGGTAAACCAAAATCGACAAATTGCTACAGCAAAAGCAACGGCACGTTTTATGGCAGACCAAGGATATACCAAGCCAATCCAAAGAACAGATATTAAAGTACTCGGAAAGCAAGCCATGGGAATGTTCCTTGTTGGAACCGACCAAATGTACGCTGGAAAATATATTAGCGAACACGACAAGAAGATTGCAAACAAACTGGCATACGTTATGGCAGGTGGTGATTTAAGTGAAGCGAGTTATGTAAGCGAGCAATACTTACTAGACCTTGAAAGAGAAGCATTTTTAAGTTTAACCGGAGAAAGAAAAACCCTAGAAAGATTGCAACACATGATTCAGAAGGGGAAACCGCTTAGAAATTAGACTTGAGACTTGAGACTTGAGACTTGAGACAAAGTAATTAAATATCAACTAAATAGTTATTTTTATTAGAATCTTAAATCACATGTCTAACTTCTAAAATCTAAGTGTCATGCACAATTTTCAAGAGTTAAAAATCTGGCAAAAATCGATGGATATAGCGGAACATACTTATCGGATAACCACTGAATTTCCCAAAGAAGAGAAATATGGCTTAACAAGCCAAGTTAGACGTAGTGCGATTTCCATACCATCTAATATTGCTGAAGGTGCAGGAAGAAATACTGATGGAGAGTTTAAAAACTTTTTGGGTATTGCCAACGGATCATCAAATGAATTGTTTACACAACTAGTTCTTTCCCACCGGCTTGAATTAGTTTCAGAAAATACAGTAAAACCTATTTTAAATGAATTAATTGAGATACAAAAAATGAATTATGCTTTGATACAGAAATTTTCAAAGAAAATTTAAAAAGTCTTATATCTCATGTCTAAAATCTAAAATCTATTATGAAAACTGCATATATAGTAAAAGCATACAGAACCGCGGTGGGGAAAGCGCCTCGTGGGGTATTCCGTTTTAAGCGTCCAGACGAATTGGCGGCGGAAACCATCAAGTATATTATGAACGAATTACCGGAACTCGACAAAAAGCGAATTGACGATGTGATTGTCGGTAACGCAATGCCAGAAGCCGAACAAGGTTTAAACGTAGGTCGATTAATTTCGATTATGGGATTGGATATTGTTGATATTCCCGGAATGACAGTAAATAGATATTGTGCTTCTGGATTAGAAACTATCTCTATTGCCGCTGCTAAAATCCAAAACGGTATGGCAGACTGTATCATCGCTGGTGGTGCAGAAAGCATGAGCTATATCCCAATGGGAGGTTACAAGCCTGTTCCAGATTATCAAGTGGCGAAAGAAGGCAACGAAGACTACTACTGGAATATGGGACTTACAGCAGAAGCTGTTGCTAAAAAATACAACGTTTCGCGCGAGGACCAAGATGAATTTGCATATACGAGTCAGATGCGTGCTTTAAAAGCGCAAGAAGAAAATCGTTTTCAAGATCAAATTGTTCCTATTGAAGTAGAACGCACTTATGTAAACGATGACGGTAAAAAGGTTACTGAATCGTATACAGTTAATAAAGATGAAGGACCAAGAAAAGGCACTAATGTAGAAGCTTTATCAAAATTACGTCCTGTATTCGCTCAAGGAGGTAGTGTAACTGCTGGAAACTCATCACAAATGAGTGATGGTGCTGCTTTTGCAGTAGTGATGAGCGAAGAAATGGTAAAAGAATTAAACCTTGAGCCAATTGCAAGAATGGTGAGCTATTCAGCTGTAGGTGTAGAGCCTAGTATTATGGGTATCGGGCCATTATACGCCATCCCAAAAGCCCTGAAACAAGCTGGATTAAATCAAGATCAGTTAGCGTTAATTGAGCTAAATGAAGCTTTTGCTTCACAGTCACTAGCTGTAATTCGCGGACTTGATTTAGACAAGGAAATTGTAAATGTAAATGGAGGAGCGATTGCTTTAGGTCACCCACTAGGTTGTACTGGAGCCAAACTCTCAGTGCAGTTATTCGACGAAATGCGTAAGCGTAACCTACAAGGCAAATACGGAATGGTAACTATGTGTGTAGGAACCGGACAAGGAGCTGCTGGGGTTTATGAGTTTCTTAAATAATGACTTAAGACAATAGGACGTAGGACGTAAGACTAAAACTTTAAAACCTGTACAACATGGCAGCGAAGCATAATTTTAGAAAACTTACAGTTTGGGAGTTTTTAAAATAGAATCAAGAACCAAGAACCTAGAATCAAGACTATTATATGCATAATTTTAAAAAGCTTAAAATATGGATAGAGAGTATGAATCTGGTTTCTGAGATCTATAAAGTAACTCGTAAGTTTCCAGATTTTGAAAAATTTGCATTGGTTTCACAAATGAATAGATGTGCAGTTTCAATTCCTTCAAATATTGCTGAAGGTTCAAGTAAGAGCACAAATAAGCATTTTAAACAATATCTAGAATCAAGTCTGGGATCTTTATTCGAACTAGAAACACAATTAATTATAGCCTTTACTGAAAATTATATTTCAGAAGAAAGATTTAAAAATTTAGAAGATAAAATAAAACAAATTCAAAAAATGATTTCGGGATTCAAGTCTGGACTATCTTAAAGTCTTGATTCTTGGCTCTTGATTCTAAAAATCGATAACAAAATGGATAACTCAAAAAACACAGAGAAGAAATTACTCCGCGGCGGACAATTCATCGTGAAAGAAACAAAAGCAGAAGACGTCTTCACTCCTGAAGATTTTACTGAAGAGCAGAAAATGATGCGCGATTCTGTGAAAGAATTTGTAGATCGCGAAATATGGCCAAAAAAAGAACGTTTCGAACAACACGATTACGCCCTTACTGAAGAAGTAATGCGTAAAGCCGGCGAAATGGGCCTTCTTGGGGTAGCTGTTCCCGAAGAATACGGCGGATTAGGAATGGGATTCGTTACTACAATGTTGGTATGCGACTATATTTCTGGAGCTAGTGGCTCTGTTGCCACAGCTTTTGGAGCCCATACTGGTATTGGAACCCTGCCAATTACACTCTACGGAACTGAAGAGCAAAAGAAAAAGTACGTTCCTAAATTAGCTACTGGCGAGTGGTTTGGCGCGTATGCCCTTACTGAACCTGGTGCTGGTAGTGATGCTAACAGCGGTAAAACTAAAGCAGTTCTTTCTGACGATGGAAAATACTACTCGATCTCAGGACAGAAAATGTGGATTTCGAATGCTGGTTTCTGTAATACTTTTATTGTATTTGCCAGAATTGAAGACGACAAAAACATTACTGGATTTATCGTAGAAAACGATCCTTCAAATGGAATTTCACTGGGTGAAGAAGAAAAGAAATTAGGTATTCACTCCTCTTCTACTCGCCAAGTTTTCTTTAGTGACACCAAAGTTCCTGTAGAAAACATGTTAGGCGAAAGAGGCGAAGGTTTTAAAATTGCGATGAACGCCTTAAATGTAGGTCGTATTAAACTTGCTGGCGCAGGACTTGACGGACAACGTAGAGTTATTTCAAAAGCGGTAGAATACGCCAATGAAAGAATTCAGTTTGACGTACCAATTTCATCGTTTGGAGCTATAAAACTTAAGTTAGCCGAAATGGCAACGAATGCCTATGTAGATGAAAGTGCCTCGTATAGAGCTGCCAAAGATATCGAAGACAGAATTGCTCTTCGTATGGAAGCTGGAAACAGTCATCAAGAAGCTGAGCTTAAAGGTGTAGAAGAATACGCTATTGAGTGCTCAATCTTGAAAGTAGCTGTTTCAGAAGACATTCAAAACTGTACAGACGAAGGAATCCAGATTTATGGAGGAATGGGATACAGTGCAGATGCACCAATGGAATCGGCTTGGCGTGATGCTCGAATTACTCGTATTTACGAAGGAACAAACGAAATAAACAGAATGCTTTCGGTTGGAATGCTTGTGAAAAAAGCAATGAAAGGTCACGTAGATCTTTTAAACCCAGCCCAAGCAGTGGCTGACGAATTAATGGGAATCCCATCTTTCGACACGCCAGACTTCTCTGAACTACTTTCAGAAGAAAAAGCAATGATTGCTAAATTGAAGAAGGTATTCTTAATGGTGGCAGGAAGTGCAGCTCAAAAATATGGAACTGAACTTGAAGAACACCAACAAACACTTATAGCTGCTGCAGATATCTTAATTGAAATCTACATGGCTGAAAGTGCTATTTTACGTACTGAAAAGAACGTAAATCGCTTTGGAGAAGACACTCAAAAAGAACAAATTGCCATGTCTCAGTTATACTTATACCACGCTGTAGATACTATTACTGTAAAAGCAAAAGAAGCAATTCTTTCTTTCGCTGAAGGTGATGAACAACGTGCTATGCTTATGGGACTTAAGAGATTTACTAAGTACCAAAACATGCCAAATATCGCTGAGCTTAGAAAGACAATTTCTAAAAAGGTAATTGCGGAGAACACCTACCCGTTCTAAGTAGTTTTTTTATAATTAGGATTTTTAGAGGTCCTGGCAAGTTTAACTTGTCAGGATTTTTTTATGCTTGAAAATGAATTCTATCTAAAAGTTAAGCAGTTAAACTAAAAGGTGTTCCTCTTGATTTATTACGCTGATTAGGAAAATTGATTCGCAGGATTTTTACCTTAAACGGAAGGAGAAAGCCCTGCTATTTAAACGAATGATTCATTATAATTACCATTCAATTTTTTTATCTTTATCGCTTTAGCTTAATTAATTGTTTTTACATTAAAACTTTGCGATTAATTACGATAACATACTGTTATTACAAACGTTACCAAAACTTATAAAATGAATCGGTTTTTATTTCTACTTATATTTTCTTCTATTTTTATTCAAAGTTGTGATGACGGTGATATTATTGTGAGGTCTTTTAACTTTGACAATGCGGAACTTAAAACTTGCGGAGACGTAGGGAACTATGTGTTTTACAAAGTAAATCCAGATTCAAAAGAAAGCTTATCGCTTAAATTGGAAGTTTTAGATAGTCTGTACCGCGAAGAAGGAATCCTAAACTATGCTCTTAACGGTACAACTATAGTAGTTGATTATAGAACATATGACGCAGCATTAGGCAATAATTATTTTTGCAGTAGTATTCCTCCTACTTCCCCAAATGTTACGGTAGAATATGTAGCAAGTTCTGGAACTGCAGTACTTACAACTACTTTTTTAATTGAAGACAACGATGGAGTGCCAAGAGAATTTGAGTTTGCCGGTGATTCCGATGGCGATGGCTTAGACGATATGTACGATTTTGACGATGATGGCGACAATGTGCCAACCGTTTTTGAACTGAATTTAGAAGATGACGATGAAGATCCATTTACCAATCTGAAAGATACGGATGGAGACGGAATTCCAGACTTTTTAGACAACGACGACGATAACGACGGAGTTCTTACGCGTTTTGAAGATGAAAACTTAGATTTAGACCCGAGAAATGATATAACCGACCCTACTGTGGGTCCAGACTACTTAAACCCTGAAGTAGCTAACGCTTACGGAGTTTTTCAACATCAACCTCACGAGTATCAAATTTTTAAAAGTGTTCAAATCACACTAAAAGATTTGGTTTTGGTAAGAGGCGACGAACAAATTATAATAGAAACTCTAAATATGGGAACTATTGAAAATGTAGAAGTTATAACCAAAACAGTAACCCCACAGCCCTAGTCTTCGGTACATTTATAAAGCAAAGCTCAGTACTAGAGACAGGAGACTAGAGACTAGAGACTAGAGAGAAGAGACAAGAGACTAGGACAGGAGAAAAAAGAGAAGAGAGAAGAGACAAAAGAAAAGAGATGCGTCTAGGCTCTAGATTTCAGATTCTCAAATTTCACCTCCTCTACAATTAAGCATTCTGATAAATATAAATCTCCGTTGCTCCTCTTCCGTATTTTTGGAAATTGGCATCGTAGTACTTTACGTTATCGTATTGTCTAAATAAGTATTCGAGTTCGGTGCGAAGAACACCAGCGCCTACGCCGTGGATAAAAACTACTTTTTGAATTCGTTTAGACATCGCAAACTCCAACTGCCGTTTTGCAGTATCTAACTGAATGGTAAGCATATCGTAATTATCCATTCCTCTAGTATTTGGAACGAGTTGATGGATATGAAGGTCCACCTCCATGGCTGGAGCATTGCGCTCTTTGGGCTTTACACGTTTTGTTTTCCCAGGTTTTTTCTGTTCTTTCTCCGAAATAATAGACAAAACATCCTTAGGAATTAGGTCTCTTTTAGAAAGTGAACCATCCAAAACAATAAGTTCATTTTTTTGATAATCCAATTCGAAGCCATCTGCAGTTTCAAGCGTTACCGTATTGCCACGTAAGGCAGTAACAACGCCTGAAATATTATCATCTAAAACTGAAACTTTATCTCCTATTTGCATTAATGGCGGATGTTTTTTTAAAAAATAATCAAAAAAATCCTACTTTTTTCTTATCTTAACTACCTATAAACTAAAAAATTAGGTATTTTGTTGGATAAGCGTTAATATGTAGAATTTTCTTTTTAAATTTAACCTTTTAAAATGCGTTGATTTTCGCAGGTTAAAATCAATAAAATGTAAAAATATAAAATGCGTTTTAACTATTTGCTATTCATACATATAAAATCGATTAGACACATAAACTAACGGTGTATTAAACCAAAGCAACAGTTTCATAATCAATATATCCCAATGAAAAAACAACTACTCTTACTTTCATTCTTTTTAATAGCTACTGGGGTTTTTGCACAGTTAACAGTAAAACCAAATGGTCCTACCGACTCATATATTTATGTGAAAGATCAGATAGTATATGTTGAAAACGACATAAACCTTACTAGGAACCCCAATGCTACTGTTGAAGCCAGTATCTACTTACGCGATAACGGACAGTTGATACAGGGTGGTACAACTTCTACCAATACAGGAGACGGTTTTCTTTCTGTAAAACAAAACACATTTCCTACCAATACTTTTGCATATTATTACTGGTGCTCTCCAGTAGGAAATCCAGCAGCCGCAACTTCAGTAGGAAATAATTCACATTTTGGAATAAATAGCATTTACGAAGAGCAAGGGGATCCTTTAGGCACAAACGCTAGAATAAGTTATAATGTAGCTTCTAGAAATGGGTTTACAGACCCACGACTAACTATTTCAAGGCGTTGGATTTACACCCACCCCACTCCTGGTTCGGAAGCCGAGGGAAACTATGTGAGAATAAACGCTGATAATACTATTAGAGCAGGATTAGGTTTTACGATGAAAGGGGTAAACGACGGCTCTGATTTAGGAAATGCTATCACTGGACCTATAACCAACCATGACCAAACTTATGAATTTCGAGGACGCCCTAACAGTGGTAGTTTTACCGTTCCTGTAGCAGCACCCGTTGATGGAGTAGCACAAATGACTTTATCCGGTAATCCTTATGCTTCTGCATTAGATTTAAATCAGCTTTATTATGATAGTGAAAATGTAGGTGTTTTAGGAGCACTTTGGTATTACGATGAAAATAGAACTGTAGCTTCACATCTATACACCGATAAACCTTTTGGTTATGGGGTCTGGACTCCAGGACTGGAAGACCCAGATGGAGATCTAACAGATAACAACCCTGCAGGTAATTATGTTCAAGCATCTTTTTACATTTGGAATGCAGGAGGAACTCATACTGGCACAACTGCTGGAACTGGTGTAACCATTAACCAAAAACGTTATGCACCAATCGGACAAGGAATTATGTTTGTTGGGCAAAGTGATGGGAATGTCACTATTAAAAATTCGCATAGAATATTTGTAAAGGAAGGAGCACCAGGTTCTGTATTTCAAAGACCATCAGATGATGTTTCAATTAGTAACACAAGAGATATAGGCGAACTTACAGCTTCCCTACCTTCAGAATTAGATACCCGTGACCCTCAAACCCGTATTTACGCAGTATTTGATGATGCCTTAACAAGAGATATGTTATTAGTATTTTCCGATTTAGCAACCGATGGGTACGACCGTGGTTATGATGGCTTGAGTCCTATGGGTGTAAATACCGATGCTTATTTCCCAATTGGCAACGATAGCGAGCGTTTACCTTATGTAATTAACGCAGTTAACTACGAGGAAAACAAGCAAATTCCTATTAACTTCAAATTAGACAAAACTACAGATATTAAGCTTTTAATTGCTGAGGAAGTTAAAAAGCCTTACGAGAAAATATTTTTGTACGACCGTCAAGACAATTCTTTTAGACGTATAGGTACTCGCCTTACGTTTCCATTCAGTTTAACGTTGGATGCAGGACATTACGACAACAGATTTTTTATTGTGTTTAAGAAAGCTGAATACCGCAATAACTCATCAACCGCTTCTATCGAAGAGCAAGAAAAAATTATTGCTAGTGTAGCGATGTTCCAAAACAACCCACAAAAACAACTAGAAATAAGCAATCCTGAAGGCCATACTATTAAGTCTGCCATTGTTTACGATATGAACGGGAAAATGGTAATTCAAAAGCAAAACTTAGGAACCAACAATAGCTATAGTTTCTATACTGGCAACTTAAGCGATGGGGTTTATTTGGTGAAACTTACTACCAAGGACGATATTACAATAGATTATAAGGCGATAGTTCACAACAAGTAAAAAATTTTGTCTGTGTTATCAACCGGATTTGAAGACTACATGATTCCTTGTGTAAACAAGAAAATATTTGGAGTGGAGTGTTTGGGGTGTGGCATGCAACGTTCATTTGTTCACGTTTTTACAGGAGAATTTGCTGCGGCTTTTAAGGTTTATCCCGCTATTTATACCATACTCTTACTACTAGCAGTTGTTTTTGTAAATTTTTTCGTGAAGTTTAAGTTCGATTATCAAATTAAAATTGGACTTATCGCACTGAATGCCATTGTGATGGTAGTTAGTTATTTTATTAAAATGAATCAATTTATCTAGCTAAAATATTATGGCTTGAAAAAAATTGGTATTTTTAAGCAACCAACCAAAATTAAAATATATATGGAACAACAAAAATTACCCAATTCAACCTTAATTCTCGTATTCGGAATAATATCTATAGTCACTTGTTGTTGCTATGGACTAGGTCTTGTATTTGGAATTGTAGCCATCGTTATGGCTGGCACTGCCACTAAGTTGTATATGGAGAACCCAGAACTTTACACCGGATACCAAAACGTAAAAACTGGAAAGATACTTTCGTACATAGGAATTGCACTAAGTGTAATTTATCTAATCTACGTTATCTATCTATTTTCAACATTTGGCATGGAAGGAATTATGAATATGAATGAAGAACTTATGAAAGAATACGGAATGTAATCTTTCAAACTAACCAATAAAAAAATGGCCTCGATGTAAATCGGGGCCGTTTTGATTTACATCCAAACCTAACAGATTTATAAAAACTAGATAGCCGCACTAAACCTGACAGGTTTTGGAAACCTGTCAGGTTTAATATTCTGCACCATTCCCTCCAGGTTTTAGAAACCTTAGCTTTCGCCAACAAACCTGACAGGTTCTAGAAACCTGTCAGGTTTAACCAACTACTATAAAAAAAGCCGCCCATAATAGGCGGCTCTTTTAAACTATAGTCGATAGTTTTTTACTTGCTTATTCTTTAAGAACTTTAAAGTTTTCTATACTTCCATTATCGAATGCTACTTGGAAAATATAAGTTCCAGTTTCTAAGTTAGACAAATCAACCATCCCATTTTCGAGGTTTTCTTTTACCATTACTTGTTGCCCAAGAATATTTACAACTGATACAGAATTGATTTCCTTATTTGCTGTAATCTTAACAACGCCACTGGTTGGGTTCGGGTAATAAGAAAATGCAGTAGCAGTTTGATTTTCGACACCTAATTCATCTTCTACTATAATGGTATAGTCTTCCCCTTGTCCGTATAAGTAAACATCACATGGGTCTGTAGGCGAAGTATCCCAGTTTTTAATTACTCGCATGGTAGTTTCCCCTAGAACAGCATCGATTGGAACGGTGATTGTTCCGGTGGTTTGTAGTCCATCGTTCCCAGAAGAGTATTCAATGTAACCAATTTCGTACATTTCCTCAGTTTCGAACTCATCGTTCTGATTCCAATCTATCCATACTGTGAAATAGCTAACAAATCCATTTGTATTTCCTTCAAGCGCTATATCGTACGATATTCCTTGAGCCATTACCCCTTCAATATTTGTAAAATCTTCTAGCGCTGGCGAACCGTCGATTGCCGCACTTGAGGTGTTGTCGATATCTGCAAGTACAACACGTGTTATAGGTTCAACCGTATCAGAAATATCAAAGCATATTGGATCTACAGCTACCACTACATCGCAATGTAGTTTAAACACTCCGTGGTGAATTCCGCCATCATCGTCTGGTAACCATGGCCCTAAAAACTCACTCATATGAATTACTTCTCCAAGTGTACCTGCCGAAGTCCCTTCCCAAAAAGCCATAGGTGAATCCACTTCAGGTTGCATCCAGTACGAAGTACCAGAAGCTCCGCCATCAAAATTATAATCAACTTCTACATAAATTGCATAAACTGTGTATCCGAAAGATGCACCAATTGGTACTTGAGCATAAGGGATAAGTCCAGTTTCAGAAGCTACAACTGTCGCCCCCGGCTTCCCGCCATCATCTTCATAAAAATTAAAATCTACAGAGGAAACAGGATAATTCGCAAATACATTAAATACAATGGAGCGAACATTTAAGTTTTCATTTGCTTCCACATAAAAGTCGTCTGCACTTCTATACCCGCTTTCTGCAGTAATATTAAATCCATTTTCAAACCCGTTACTGTCATCGCCTTGGTCACAACCTTGTAGGGTAACCCTATCGGCAGTAGAAACAGTAGATGCATTAATAAAGGTTGGATTATTTTTAGGTTGTTGTGAAATACTTCTACTCGAATTTAGTGACTGTTCTGCTCGAAATTGACTTAATGTTTTGGATGTGCTCTGCGCCGTGACAGCGGTGGACCCTCCAAAGACTAATGCTAAGGAAAAAAGCCATAATTGGTAGAAGGGTAATTTTTTTCTCATAATTAAAGTAATAAAGATTAATAAAATAAAAGGTTAGTAAGTTAAGGCAAACTGCTATTGAAAACCACAAGTAATAACATATTGCTAAATAAAACGCTTAAAATCTATAATAAATCATAGGTTTTTACTCGCTTTTTAAAGATAATACTGTTAAAACTTCCTAAACTTACCTATAATATTTAATATAGACCAAAAGTATTTCGAGACAATTTTTTAAAAATTATATAGCATATAGATAAGCGTTTGAGTATCAAGACAGTTCTAATATATCCCTCAAACCTGACTGGTTTTGGATTTTTGATTGTGCGGTTAAACATTACAGATTTTGGGTTATTGGCTCCTCGACCAAACCTGACAGGTTTTGGAAACCTGTCAGGTTTAAAACAGATTCAAAGAACTATTAAAAAATAGGTATCTAATCCTTCAAACTAACCAATAAAAAAACGGCCCCAATAAATATCGGAGCCGTTTAGATTTACTTTTAAACCTGTTAGAGTTGTTTACTATTTTTCAAACTCTTTTAATGTTTCAGTAATAATTGACACACAGTCCATCAATTGCTCTTCGTTCATTACCAATGGCGGTGCAAAGCGGATAATGTTTCCGTGAGTTGGCTTGGCTAAAAGTCCGTTATCACGAAGCTTTAAGCAGATATTCCATGCCGTATCGCCATCTTCAGAATCGTTAATTACTATAGCATTAAGCAATCCTTTTCCGCGTACTAGCTTACAGATATTACTGTTTTCAATAAACTTATTTAATTCGTCACGAAATAGTTTTCCAAGTTTTTCAGCATTTTCGGCAAGGTTTTCTTCTTTTACAACTGTTAACGCAGCCATTGCTACCGCAGCAGCTACAGGGTTTCCACCAAAAGTAGAACCGTGGTTTCCTGGCTGAATTACATTCATAACTTCATCGTTTGCCAAAACAGCCGATACTGGATAAGCACCACCACTTAAGGCTTTCCCTAAGATTAATAGGTCTGGCTTTACATTTTCGTGATCTACAGCCAAAAGTTTTCCTGTACGTGCAATTCCAGTTTGTACTTCATCTGCAATAAACAATACATTGTGCTTTTCACATAGTGCTTTCGCCTTGCTTAAGTATCCCTCTGAAGGAACATAAACTCCAGCTTCCCCTTGTATTGGTTCTACTAAGAATCCAGCAATATTTTTATTGCTTTCTAAATGCTTTTCAAGAGCTTCAAGATTGTCGTATTCAATTTTTATAAATCCTTTAGTATACGGACCGAAGTTTTCACGAGCTACTGGGTCGTTACTGAAGGAAATTATAGTAGTTGTTCTTCCGTGGAAGTTGTTTTCACAAACTATAATTTCGGCCTCATTTTCATCGATACCTTTCTTTTCGTAAGCCCATTTTCTACAAATTTTCAAAGCTGTTTCCACTGCTTCGGCACCTGTATTCATCGGTAATAATTTGTCGAAGTTGAAATATTCGCAAGCAAATTTTTCATATTTACCTAGCATATCATTGTGAAATGCACGTGATGTAAGTGTAAGAGTTCTAGCTTGCTCGTCCATTGCACCAACAATTTTTGGATGGCAATGTCCTTGGTTCACTGCAGAATAAGCCGAAAGGAAATCGTAGTATTTCTTGCCTTCTACATCCCAAACATAAACACCTTCTCCTTTGTTTAAAACTACTGGAAGTGGGTGGTAGTTGTGGGCTCCGTATTTGTTTTCTAATTCGATTGCTTTCTGTGAAGCTGATTGTTCTAAAACTGACATAAAATTGTAATATTTTGAAATAAAATAGATTTGATTCCTACTTAATGGAGAGAAATCATCCTTGGAGCGCAAATTACTAAATAATTACCACTTTTTTTAGTGCCTTAACAGGATTTAAACCTTACAATTGTGCTATTTTTGCGCCTATGGCGAGAAAAAATAAAAGGGTAATCCTTGAGAATTTAGAGGTGATAGACGCTGGCGCTAAAGGCAAGGCAGTTGCTAAGGCAGACGACGGCAGAATTGTATTTATTAACAATGCGGTTCCCGGCGATATTGTAGATGTACAAACTACAAAAAAGAGAAAAGGCTTTTTTGAAGGGTCGGCAATTTCATTTTCAAAATATTCTGATAAAAGAGTTGAACCCGTATGTCCTCATTTCGGTACTTGTGGAGGGTGTAAGTGGCAAAATATGGGCTACGAACATCAGCTGTATTACAAGCATAAAGAAGTGGAACAAAATCTTAAACGCATTGGAAAAGTTGAGCTTCCTGAATTTGAACCTATCTTAGGTTCAGAAAAGCAGTATTTCTATCGCAATAAAATGGAGTTTTCTTTTAGTGATAGCAAATGGCTTACGCTAGATCAAATTAGAAGCGGCGAAATAATAGAAAACCGAAATGCCTTAGGTTTTCACATTCCTGGAATGTGGGATAAGATATTAGATTTAGACAAGTGTTTTTTACAAGCCGACCCAAGTAATGCTATCCGTGATTTTGTCAAGGCAAAAGCCGAAGAATTAAACCTGTCTTTTTTCAACACTAGAAATCAGGAAGGGTTTTTAAGAACCTTGATGATTCGTACTTCTTCAACGCAAGAAGTAATGGTCTTGATTCAATTTTACTACGAGGATAAAGAAAATAGAGAGTTATTACTAAAAGCTATTGCTGAAGAATTCCCTCAAATTACGTCACTTTTATACGTTATCAATTCAAAAGGAAACGATACCATTTACGATCAAGAAATCGGACTGTTCTACGGTAGAGATCACATTTTTGAAGAAATGGAAGGCTTAAAATTTAAGATAAACGCAAAGTCTTTTTACCAAACCAATAGCGAACAAGCTTACGAGCTTTATAAAATTACCCGAGATTTTGCCAATTTAAGCGGCAGTGAATTGGTTTACGATTTATACACTGGAACAGGAACTATAGCGCAATTTGTGGCAAAAAAAGCTAAGAAAGTTGTTGGCGTTGAAGCTGTGCCTGATGCTATTGAAGCTGCAAAAGAAAACGCACTTTTAAATAAAATCGATAACGCCGAGTTTTATGTAGGCGATATGAAAAAGGTTTTTAATGAAGAGTTTATCAATACTCACGGCAAGCCAGACGTGGTAATTACCGATCCACCACGAGACGGAATGCACGCCGATGTTGTACAGCAATTATTGAATTTAGAAGCGCAACGAATTGTATATGTAAGCTGTAATAGCGCCACTCAAGCTCGCGATTTGGCACTTCTAGATGAAAAGTATAAAGTAATTAAGGTTCAACCTGTAGATATGTTCCCGCAAACACATCATGTAGAAAATGTTGTACTTTTGGAGAAACGCTAATTAAATTTAAACGGACGACAATTTCAATTCTAAGATTTCTATCTTGAATTTTTTAGTTGTAGAATCTAAGTTAAAAAAGTGTTTAGGTCAATTTTAAAAATCTATGTTTAAAAGAATTATACTTCTCTTTCTTATTATTTATGCCTTCAAAGGGTGTACAAAAGATGATATCTGCCCTCCAGATACTGCGACAACGGCAAATTTGGTAATCACTTTTAACGATATTGCAAACCCTACAGTGCTTAAGAAAGTGAATTTTTTGACTGTAAAAACAAATAACACTGATTCCATAGAGGTTATTCCGCGAACGAGTACAGATTCTATAGTACTTCCGCTTAATACAAACCGAGATACTACAAAATACCTTTTTATAAAAACCACAATTACTGAAACCGATACTATAGTAAATATTGACAAAATGATGTTTACCTACAGTAGAGAAAATGGCTACGTAAATCGTGCCTGTGGTTTTAGAACGGAATTCGATAATTTGAATGCTACTTTAGAAGAAGAAGGCAACGAGAATTGGATTGAACAAGTAATACCAAAACGAGAAACTGTAAAAGATGAAAATAGCGCTCACCTTACTTTGCTGCATTAGTCTATTTTGCGGCACTCATTCTATGGTGGCGCAGAAAAATAAAAATGCTAACGATACCATTCCGAAAATTGAAAAATACGGATTGCGTGTTGGAGCAGATTTATCTAAGCCGATAAGAACTTTACTCGAAGACGGATATTCTGGCTTTGAAATTATAGGAGATTTTAGGGTTACCGATAAATTTTATGCCGCTGCAGAATTAGGAAGCGAAAAGAAGGATTGGGTAGAACCTTATGTATCTTCCAAAACCAGCGGTAGCTATGCCAAACTTGGGTTCGATTACAACGCCTACGAAAATTGGCTTGGAATGGAAAACGCTATTACTATTGGCTTACGCTACGGATTTTCAACATTTAAGCAGGAGTTAATCAGCTACAGAATCTATACAGACAACCCAGCATATCCCAACGAAACTATTTACGACCCTCAAGAATTTACAGGTTTAACGGCACATTGGGCAGAATTAATTGTAGGGATAAAAACCGAAGTGTTAAACAACCTTTATCTATCTATAAACCTTCAATTAAAAAGAAAAGTAGCCGAAGACAAACCCGATAACTTCGATAATTTATATATCCCTGGTTACAACAGAACCTATGATTATAGCGAGTTTGGCGTAGGTTATGGATATTCTATTTCCTATTTAATTCCTGTTTTCAAGAAAAATAAAACTACAGAAGTTGAGGTGGAT
Organism: Aequorivita sediminis; assembly: GCF_032080575.2. NCBI lineage: Bacteria > Pseudomonadati > Bacteroidota > Flavobacteriia > Flavobacteriales > Flavobacteriaceae > Aequorivita > Aequorivita sediminis. The sequence continues at coordinate 18,516 of NZ_JAVLSO020000011.1, forward strand.
TAGTCGGGAGTTATGAGCTCAGACTTCAGAGTTAGGAGTTCAGAGTTAGGAGTTATGAGTTGGGAGTTTTGTGTACTTAAAATTGCTGTCGAAACCGACTATTTACTAATCAATGTAACCTAAGTTACACTCCAACACTAAAGTATTATTTAGATTTGCTAGTAATGAAACCTAAAAACGCAATAGCTTTTATCTTTGCCGGACTTATCCTGATGAGTTTGGTCTTTAATAGTTATAGCGGTTTCGCGCATTTTGTTACAGATAATATCACGTTTGTAAAACCTTATTGCAAAAACAAAACATCTACAGTTGCCGATTCAAAAGCCGAAGTAATCGAGTATCAGCACGAACAGCAGGCTCAAATATCAATTATATGTTCATCATTTGTCGACTTTATAAACCCTGAATTCACTCTGGTTTACAGTCAAGACAACTATGAGAATTTCACTTTTAAGGAGTTCCTCAAATTAAACTTGTTTGACGAACGAAACTACCTTCCTCCTCGCCTATCATAAACATTTTCAGGCATTTTATTTTTTATCGATTTAGCAACACCCGATTTTATAGGTGAATAGATTTCGCTATCGATAAAGTATCTATCAATCTTTAACCTATATATCTATGAATCCAACGCTAACCGTTGGCAAGCGCTCTGTGCAAGTATTACGCATTATGGTAAGCGGAATATTTTTAATGGCGGGAGCCAATCACTTAATTGAAATCGAAAAAACGGTAAACCGTATTCAGATGGCTAAATTAAAAGGCTTTGCCGAAATTTTTGGCAACCTTGAACTATTAGTAATCCTATCAGGAATTGTTATGCTAGCGGCAGGGGTTAGCTTTTTAATAGGCTTTAAAACCCGATGGGCAGCTATGGTACTACTCGCTGTGCTTATCCCAATAACTATAACCATTCAGATAGGACAAGTAAACAGTCTAGGGCCACTTTTTAAAAATATCGCAATCGCTGGAGGTCTACTCTTTTTTATTTTAAACAACTTTAATAACAACAAAATACAACAACGATGAAAACACTTGTTTCAACTTTTATACTTTCTCTATTTATGCTTTTGGGAAATACACAAAACACAATTGCACAAGAAACTGAAAAACAAAACTATGTAGTACTCACAAAAAAAGTACAACAACTCAAGCCCATACTTTTGGCTGCAAAAGAACTTTCAAAAGAAGATGGAAAAAACTTCGGGAATTTCGAAATTATTGTTTGTGGAAAGGAAATTGGCAATTTAACCGATTTGGAAACTATGAACCCTCACCTTAAAGAAGCAAAAAAGATAGGTGCAAAAATCGTTGCCTGTGGATTTTCATTAAAGAAATTTAATGTCGATCCTAAAAAACTTCCGAAGAAAATGGAAATAATAGACAACGGAATTTTACACAACCTAAAGCTTCAACAAAAAGGATATTTAAGCTTAGGGCTATAAAAATTTTAAATTATGAAAAATATATTTTTAGTACTTATCGCCTTAGTAAGTTTTAGTTTTACAGCTCAGAAACAGCAAATTACAGATAATTTTGTTGTACTCACTTCAAATCCTGAACAGCTGAAACCAATTTTACTCGCAGCTAAAGAATTAAACACCTCTGGAGACTTTAAAATCATTCTTTATGGGGCAAATGTATCGCCAATCACAACTTCTGAAACTGAAGAAAACCGAAAGCAAGCAACGAAGCAAAACGTGAGTCTGAATGTGTGCAAAATGTCTTTAGACCATCTAGAAATAGATCCTAAAGATTTACCTAAAGAAGTAGAAGTTGTAGATAACGCCTTTTTAACTGCCTTCCAACTTCAGAAAAAAGGATATAAATTATTAAGTCTATAAAACAAACAAAATGAAACCAAATCGAATTTATACATATATAGCTTTAATTATGGGTGTTACAACTTTTATAGCTTGGAACAGCCCTACTTATAACAAAAGCCCCCAAGCAAACAGTGATATGCAAGACACTTTAAAAATTACAATTTTACAAACAGCAGATATTCACGGGCAATTAGATCCACACCCTGAGTTATTCTGGGAAAACAACGAGATTGTCTTTAAGGAGCGTGGCGGATTAGCACATATAAAAACGCTTTTTGACGAAGAAAGAAAGAAAAACCCTGGAAAAACCATTATTGTTGATGGTGGCGATTTAATTCAAGGAAGTGGTTACGTAGCTTTTTCTGAGGGTGAAGTAATGTCTGATGTAATCAAAAACATGAATTACGATGTGTTAATTCCTGGTAATTGGGAAGTAATTTACGGCAAGCAAAAAATGCTTGAAGTTTATGAAAAATTTGAAACCCCTACCATTGTTCAGAATATGAAACATGAAGACAATAATGAAAATCTTTACCCTTCATATTTAGTAAAGGAGATTAATGGTGTTCGCCTTGGGTTTATTGGTATAAACGATCCGGATGTTCCCATTAGGCAGAATCCTATTTTCAGTAAAGGAATTAATTTCAGTCAGATAGACAACAGTGTAAAAAAGTTTATAGATAAGGTAAAGGTTGATGAGAAAATTGATGTGATGTTTTTAGTTACACATATCGGTATCTATAAGCAAGTTACCTTGGCCAATAGCCCAATTGCCGAAAATGTAGATTATATTCTAGGAAATGACACCCACGAACGCGTTAGACAACCCATACAAGGTACATATGCAAAAGTGACAGAACCGGGTGCTTTTGGGTCGTTTGTAGGCAAGCTAAACTTATATTTTGTAAATAATAAGTTGGTAAAAGACGATTATGAACTTATCGATGTAGACCCGGAAGTGTATAAAGCGGATCCTGAAATACAAGCTGTAATAAACAAAAACAAAGCTCCGTATCAAGAAAACCTTGAAACTATTGTAGGGTACACAACCGAGCCATTGTATCGATATCTTACAGTTGAAAATCCTATGGATAATTTGATAACCGACGCCGCCCGATGGAAAACTGGCGCAGATATTTCAATTTCTAACGGGTTTAGATTTGGAAATCCAATAGTTCCTAAAGATGGTAAACCAGCAGCGATAACTCGTGCCAACCTTTGGAACCTCATGCCTGTTAACGAACCCGTAAAAACAGGGAAAGCTACAGGGAAGCAAATTAAAATGTGGTTAGAAAAAGAGATGCATAACGCTTTTGCACAAAATGCTACAGAACGATTTGGCGGATGGCTAGTACGATTTTCAGGAATGAAAGTTGAGTTTAACAGTCAGAATGATAAAAATGAACGAATAATATCTATTGAAGTAAATGGCGAGCCACTTGATGAAAATAGATATTACACAATTTCTGCGTGCGAACGTCCTGGAGATCCAGATCACGTACTGTGTAGAATGCCTAATGTAATTGATGTTGAAACTAAGGATTATACCATTCACGAAGTAGTTGAAGAATATTTAAAGCTTCACTCTCCTATTTCGCCAAAAATGGACGGTCGTGCATATTGTGAGTATTTGGGTGTGAATTCGTTTTCTACAGTGCCAGGTACAGATTACATTTTTAAATAAAAAACAACTTTTTAAAAAAAATTGAATATGAACAAAAAAATAAAGAAAAACTTAATCGAATACGGAATATTCGCTGTAGTGATACTCGGAATTTACTTTTCTGGGATTCACACTGAAATCATCGGTTTTGCACAACGTGGATTATTAGCTACAGGCGCAATGAATCCAGATATTGAAAAAGTAGAAGAAGATATTACAGAAAATGGTCCTACAGCAACAAAAGCCGATTTCAATTTACAGTTGATAAATTCTAAAGGGGAAAAGGTTTCTATGGAACAATTTCGTGGGAAAGTAATATTTATAAACCTTTGGGCTACTTGGTGTCCGCCATGTGTAGCAGAAATGCCTAGCATAAACAAAATGTACAACGACATCGATAAGGATAAAGTTGAAGTGCTCATGATTTCTTTTGATCGTAAGTTTGAAAAGGCGATAGATTATAAAAAGAGAAACAATTTTGACTTTGAAGTTTATGCACCAATAGCGGCAATGCCAAGAATGTATGAGTCACAAAGCATCCCTACTACCTATATTATAAATTCAAAAGGAGAATTGGTGTTTACTCACAAAGGAATGGCCGATTACGATAGACAGGATTTTAAAGACTTCTTGAAAAGCCTTTAAAACATTCACTATTCATACATTTTAAAAGACCATCCGCATAAAAGTAGATGGTCTTTTTCTTAGATAAGTATGTTTGTTTTTTTAAGATGCTTTATCTTAGTACACATATCTAAATTATTATGATAATAAACGATTTCAGCAAAAAGAATTCTTTAATCAGTAAATACATTTTTGAGCTTCGCGATGTTTCGATTCAGAAAGATTCAATGCGTTTTAGAAGAAATATAGAGCGCATTGGGGAAATTATGAGCTATGAGATTAGTAAAACCTTAAACTATGAAACTGTTAAGGTCACTACTCCACTAGGTGAAAAGGAAGTATATGTTCCTGACAACAAAATAGTATTATGCTCAATTCTACGTGCCGGACTTCCGCTTCACAATGGAGTTTTAAATTATTTTGATTCGGTTGAAAACGCTTTTATTTCTGCTTACAGAGAACATCCAAATGATGATGATGACTTTGAAGTTATCGTTAGTTATCTAGCTTCACCTTCTATAGAAGGAAAAACATTGATACTTGTAGATCCTATGCTTGCAACAGGAAAAACATTGGAAAATGTATTGGAAGCTTTAAAAAATCACGGAAAACCTAAGCAAATACACATACTATCTGTTATAGGTGCTAAACCAGGGATTGAATACGTTGAAAAAATTTTCCCCGCAGATACACATTTATGGATAGCTGCTGTAGATGACCGTTTAGACAGTCGTGGATATATTATTCCAGGCTTAGGTGACGCAGGAGATTTAGCTTATGGCGAAAAGCTATAAAATTTAAAATTACTTTTTCTGCAACTTAATAAACAGTTCGTTTCCTTCTCTAGGAGGGATAGAATTGTAAGCCATTTCCATTTTATCGAATACAAACTTATCTTCAAACAAAGGAATATACTCATCCTTATTTCCACCAAATGGTGGTTCATCACTGTTCAATGGAATATTAAAAAGCAATCCCACTATTTTTCCATTAGGCTTCAGCAAATCGTATGCTTTATCGACGTATCGATTCCTTAAAATGGGCTCTAACGCACAGAAAAATGTTTGTTCTAATATTAGATCGAACGAATCGTTTAAATCAAAGAAATCTGTGTGTAGTAAATTTTCTTTTGGAAATGATGGTATGCGCTCAGCCAAATTGTTAAGTGGGATTGAAGAAATGTCTGCTATGTAAACATTTCTAAAGCCATTTTCAAATAAGTATTCCGCCTCATAACTATTCCCTCCGCCGGGAATCAATATTTTTAAATTTTTATCGGTAAGCTGATCGATATAATCTTCCATCGGGGTGGAAACATAACCTATATCCCAACCTGTTTTACCTTGTTTATAGCGTTCATCCCAATACGATTGATTGTTATTCATATTTTAATTATTAAAGTTTATACTCCAGATACCGCGCACCTCATTTTCGGAATAACCTGTGGCCATATCTAAAGGATACAATTGTTTTATTTTAGCTAATGTAATAGTTTCTAATTCTTTTCCTGGAGAACCATGGCATTGTAGGCACATAGCATTAGTGACAATTGGTAAATAAAATTCTGTATTGTTACCTTTTTTCACAAGTATTGGCTCAACCTCTCTCCCCGTTGCAATTTGAGTCTTAAATTGATTAATAAATTCTAGTTCTTGTGAATTTGCTGTGTTTTTAGGGTTTCTCGGTTTATCTGTTACGCGCTTTATCGTTGCATTGTACAGTGTTGCCATACTATCTGTAATAGGCATAGCTTGCACGTTACAAAAATTTAGGGCTTCTATTACGCCATTTTTTTGTATTTGTCCCATGAGATTTTTGCCTAACTCGGCTTTAGTGGTTTGCGATATTTGCATACCTTTCTCTTTGGAAGAATGTTGTTCAATTGTATTGTTTTTTCCTATTCCTTTTTTCTTCCCTTTCCCCTTACTATTTCCTTTTTTACCTTTCATTTTTGGTCGGTCACCGTGCATTTTTTTATAATGATCATCGAACCACACCGGTTCTTCTATATCATTCTCAAATATATAATCGGCAATATGCCTGATAGTTTGTTCTGGATAAAATTGATAGGGCATTAAACCAAATTTTTTAACGGCACCAGGCATTTTCGATTTCGCTACTGAAGGTTCTTTAGCCCAATCTAGCATTGTACCTACAAATTCTTCTTTGGTGGTTTCTTCAGAAATATAATGCATTTTTACAGCTATCATTGGAGGAGCAATTATGTCCTTCTCTGCAGTTTTTGGATTGTGGCAAACATTGCAATAATTTTCCATTAACTTCTTTCCTGGGTGTTCCTGATTAGCAATACCTTCCACAGGATTATTCTGTGCTATTTCCGAGTAGTTGGCACGATTATTTTTACAAGCCGATAATAAAATTATAACAAAAAATATTAATGAAAATTTCATAACTTATGATTTTGTTGAGATAAAGATAAAGCTAAAATTAAAACAATCAATTAACATATATTGTAACAAAAGTTACGTAAAACTATTTATTTACATACTGAAAGATAAGATGTTTAAAAAAAATAAAACTGATATTAATCATTTAGTAAACAAACAAACAGCTCTAATTTTGAACCCAAAATAAAATTAGATATGACTTCCAATTTAGTTTCAAAGTACAATGTTCCTGGTCCTAGATACACAAGTTATCCAACTGTTCCGTATTGGAATGAGTCTAACTTCTCCTTAAAAGAATGGAAGAAAAATGTATCACAAAGTTTTTCCGAAAGCAATTCTAAAGAAGGAATAAGCGTGTATATACACCTACCCTTTTGTGAAAGCTTGTGTACTTTTTGTGGATGTAATAAACGCATCACCAAAAATCACGCTGTTGAAACACCATATTTAGAATCTGTTTTAAAGGAATGGCGACTTTATCTTGAGCTATTTAATGAGAGACCAATTATTAAGGAATTGCATTTAGGAGGAGGAACACCTACCTTTTTTTCAGCAAAAAATTTAAAAATTCTAATTAGAGGTATTTTTCGAGATGCAACAATGGCAGAGAATCCATCATTCAGCTTTGAAGGTCATCCGAACAACACCAAAGGCGATCATTTACAAACGCTTTACGACTGTGGTTTTACAAGGGTAAGCTATGGGGTTCAAGATTATAATCCAACAGTTCAGGTAGCGATTAACAGACTTCAACCCTTTGTAAACGTAAAACGAGTAACCGAAACTGCTCGCGAAATTGGTTATACCTCGGTAGGACACGATATTATATTTGGACTCCCATTTCAGAAAAAAGAGCACGTAATTTATTCTATAGAAAAAACAAAAGAGCTAATGCCAGACCGTATAGCTTTTTACAGTTATGCTCACGTGCCGTGGATAAAAGGAAATGGACAACGAGGTTTTAAAGAAGAAGACTTACCTACTCCAGCAGAGAAGCGAGAAATGTATGAAACTGGTAAGAAAATGCTAGAAGAAGCTGGATATATAGAAATCGGTATGGATCATTTCGCTTTAAAATCGGATAGCTTATACAAAGCTGTCGAGGATAAAGAATTGCATAGAAATTTTATGGGGTATACCGAAAGCAAGACGCAGTTAATGATAGGACTTGGAGTTTCTGCTATTGGTGATAGCTGGTACAGTTTTGGACAAAATGCTAAAAACGTAGAGGAATACCAACATTTGGTTGAACAAGGAGTTCTTCCAGTATATCGCGGTCATATGCTAAATGAAGAAGACCTAATTATTAGAAAACACATTTTAAATATGATGTGCCGATTAGAAACTTCTTGGGAAAATACTTCACTTCAATTTCCAGAATTACCAGATGTACTCAGCAACCTAAAAGAAATGGAAACTGATGGTTTGTTAGAAATTGGCGCTAAAAACTTACGTATAACAGAAAAAGGTCGTCCTTTTGTTCGTAATATCTGCATGGCATTTGATGTATTATTACAGCGAAATCAGCCAGACAGGCAACTGTTTTCGATGACTGTTTAAAGTAGTTATTAATAAGGCTTTTGTGACAACCGTCATATTTCTTTTTATTTTATATTCAGACATTTGTGTCAGAAAATAATTTTATCGGTTATGAGTTTTGCTAAGAAGCTATTATTTGTTTTCCTGATATTAGGGGCTGTCAATGTTTATTCGCAATTCACTTTAGATGCAGAGCTGCGTCCTAGATTTGAGCATAGACATGGTTATAAAACACTTTACCCAAACAATGTTGATCCTGCGGCCTTTGTTTCACAACGAACACGATTAAACTTTGAATTTAAAACTGAAAAACTTCATTTGTATTTAAGTCCGCAAGATGTGCGCGTTTGGGGAGATGTGCCACAACTCAATGTAGCAGACAATAATGGCTTTTCACTACATCAAGCATGGGCAGAAATACTTTTGATTAAAGATTTTAATTTTAAAATTGGACGTCAGGAGATAGTGTACGACGATCAGCGTTTCTTTGGAAATGTTGGCTGGGCACAGCAAGGAAGAAGCCACGACGCTGCACTTCTAAAATTTGAACCAAGCTATTTTAAACTTCATTTTGGGGCAGCTTATAACCAAGACAACGAAAGCCTTACTGGAAACATACTTACAGTAAATACCTATAAAAGCCTTCAATATATTTGGGTAAATAAGAATTGGGAAAGGCTATCAGCAAGTTTTCTGTTTTTAAATAACGGACTTCAATATATCGATGAACTTGATGCGTCTAAAAATGACACTCGATACAGCCAAACTGCTGGAATACACTTAAAAACTGGTATTGACAACTTTAACTTTTCTTCAAATCTCTACTATCAATTTGGTAAAGATGTTTCCGATAATGATTTAAGCGCATATTTATTTTCATTAGAAGCGAATTATGCTGCAACTTCAAATCTAAATATAGGATTAGGAAGCGAGTTACAGAGTGGAAATGATTATGGTGCGCCAGCAAATAGGGAAAATAAAGCCTTTACTCCTCTTTATGGTACAAATCATAAGTTTAATGGGCTAATGGATTATTTTTATGTGGGGAACCATTTAAATAATGTAGGGTTATTGGACCTCTACGGAAATGTAAAATACAAATTAAACACTAAAACAAATTTCAATTTAGCACTTCATCAGTTCTATGCTGCCGCAGATATAAATAATGAAGCTTCTAAAAATTTAGGATTTGAATTGGATTTATTAACTTCGTACAAATTGAATGAAGATGTTGGATTTCATCTAGGTTATTCACAATTTTTCGCTACGAAAGGGACCGAAATTGTAAAAAATAATTTTGATGGCAATTCAAATTATTGGGCTTGGGCAATGGTTACAATAAATCCTACACTGTTCACTTGGAATAAAAGTGAAACAACCAAATTATAAATCAACTCTTTAAAACCAACTATTATGACAATTAATTTTAAGAAAAAAAATGTAGTAAAACTGCTGCTAGGCTTTGGAGCAGTGGCCTTTTTAACTGGATGTGTTAACGACCAATCTAGCAAAACTTATGAAAATGCCTTGGATATTCCTGTAAGCCAAGAAATGGTAGCAGAACTAACCGATCCACCATTTGTTCCTACTCCAGTAGGAAAACGTAAAGCTAAAAAGCTAATCGTCGATCTTGAAATTCAAGAAAGAGAAGGCGAGATGGTAAACGGTGTAAAATACGTTTATTGGACGTTTGGAGGTACTGTTCCAGGAAGCTTTATTAGAACTCGTGTAGGTGATGAAATTGAATTTAAATTAAAAAATCACCCAGACAATAAGCTACCTCACAACATCGACCTTCACGCGGTGAATGGTCCAGGAGGTGGAGCAGAATCATCATTTGTTGCTCCAGGTCACGAGAAAATCTTTTCATTTAAAACCCTTAACCCGGGATTATATGTTTACCATTGTGCGACCGCTCCAGTAGGGATGCATATTGCAAACGGTATGTACGGTTTAATTCTAGTTGAGCCAGAAGGTGGTTTAGAACCAGTAGATAGAGAGTATTATATAATGCAGGGTGATTTCTACACCGAAGGAAAATATGGAGAACGTGGTTTACAAGCTTTTGATATGCAGAAAGCAATTGATGAAAAAGCAGATTATGTAGTATTTAATGGGCACGTGGGGGCAATGACAGGAGATAATGCATTAACGGCAAAAGTGGGCGAAACTATTCGTTTATTTGTGGGTAATGGAGGACCTAATCTTGTCTCTTCTTTTCACGTAATTGGAGAAATTTTTGACAGAGTTCATGTTGAAGGTGGAGATTTAATAAACGACAATGTTCAAACAACATTAATTCCTGCAGGAGGTGCAGCAATAGTTGAATTTAAAGTAGATGTTCCAGGGTCATTTATATTGGTAGATCACTCTATTTTTAGAGCATTCAACAAAGGAGCGCTTGCCGTATTAAACGTTGAAGGTGAAGAAAACGAAAAAGTTTTTGCTGGAGAGATTTACGAAGGGATTTACCTTCCAGAAGGTAGTGTAATTCAATCCATGCCTAGTTTAGGTAAGAAAGATGACAAAAAAGAAGAAGTTAAAGCCTTGAGTTTTGAGGAAAAAATGAAGTTTGGTAAGGATAAATATATGGCTACTTGTGTTGCTTGTCACCAAGCAAACGGGCAGGGAATTGAAGGTGCCTTCCCTCCTTTAGCTAAAGCAGACTACTTAAACGAAGATGTAGATCGCGCAATTGATATTGTATTAAATGGTAAATCAGGTGAAATAACTGTTAACGGTAAAAAATACAATAGTGTGATGACCGCACAGGCCCTTAGCGATGAAGATGTTGCAAACGTATTGACATATGTATATAACAGCTGGGGCAATAACAAAACAGATGTAACCCCAGAAATGGTAAAAGCTGTTAGAAATAGATAATTAAGCAATTTACAATGAGATTTTTAAACATCGCCCTTTTCTTAGTCTGTTCGCTATTATTTGTTAAGGTTACTGCTCAAAATGATAAAATGGCCAAAGTAAAGGGCGGTGTTTTTTTACCGCTCTACGGAACGGCAGACCAACTGGTAAAAGTTGATCCATTTATGATGGACGTATATCCTGTTACAAATGAGGAATACTTAAAATTTGTAAAGAAAAATTCAAAATGGAAAAAAAGCAATGTAATAAGCCTTTTTGCAGATAAAAGCTATCTTAATAAATGGGAGAATGATATTACCTATAGTGGTCTTCCTAATGCTCCAGTAACAAGTGTTTCTTGGTTTGCAGCCAAAAAATATTGCGAATGCCAAGGAAAACGATTACCAACAGTTGACGAATGGGAGTTTGCTGCTATGGCAAACGAAGATGTTCCCGACGCTAGAAGAATTGAATCTTATAATCAATATATTTTAAGTTGGTACGAAACCCCTAAAACCTATACAAATCCGATTGGCGAATCGTACAAGAACTATTACGGAATATACGATTTACACGGCTTAGTATGGGAGTGGACACAAGATTTTAATACGGTTCTTATTTCGGGGGAATCACGAAAAGATCAGGATAAAGACTCTAATCTTTTCTGCGGAAGTGCGGCTATTGGCGCTTCAGATTTAATGAATTATGCTGCTTTTATGCGATATGCATTTCGCGGGAGTATGAAAGCCCGTTACAGCTCACAAAACCTCGGGTTTAGATGCGTAAAGGATATAGAAGAATAAGTTCTAAACTCTTTCCTTATGCTTATAAAAATTTAAAATGATTATGAAAAACTTTAAATATATTTTAATTGCGATATCACTTGTTGCGATTTCCTGTAATAATGCAGTTAAAGATTCTGAAGATATTTCTGAAAACAACACCGAAGAATCTAAGAGTAATGTTATTTCAGATATGTCTATCTATAACCTTCCTTCTAATTGGACTACACAAGAAGGCGAAGATATTGAATTGAAAGAGCTACAAGGAAAAGTTCTGGCTATGGTTATGATATATACTTCGTGTCAAGCTGCTTGCCCCAGATTGGTTGCGGATATGAGAAATATTGAAAAACAAATTCCCAATGATAAAAAGGATGATGTTCAATATGTATTTGTAAGTATAGATCCAGAAACTGACACTCCTGAGCGTTTAAAAGCTTTCGCAAAGGAAAACCAGATGGAAGATAACAAATGGCTTTTCCTACGTGGTAGCGAAGAAGATACCCGTGAATTTGCTGCAGTATTAGCAGTTAACTACAAACAAATTTCCCCAATAGATTTTTCGCACTCAAATATTATAAGTGTTTTTAATCAAGGGGGTGAACTTGTACACCAACAAGAAGGTCTTGGTGTAGATAATAAGGAAACTATCCAAGCTATAATTGATTTAGCAAAATAGTTGTTTTCACAATAAAGAAACTAAGCGTTTGTAGTGAATCTCGATGAGATTTACCTGCTAGTGTTTTTTTTCATCTGAATTTGTAGTGTTATTATGGTCACCACTGCCCTTTCCTCTAAGAACAAAGTTTAGTACAATGGCAGCCATTACTACACATAGCACTGCAAAGAAAATGATGATTGCGGTACCCATGCCCCAATTAGCTAATGGTAAGATTGAATTTGTCATTGCTTAAATATTTTTTTGGTTATTAATTAGTTTATTGTCTGATAGCGTTGGCGCACAGTCTAAATTTGAATCTACTTTTTCAGTCATTGGTTTTGGGGAAATATAGGGTATTCCTAAGCTCAACCCTCTAACGATAAATAGGCACCCAATAATTACAACTAGTACTGGAATTGCTTTGCGAATTCGTTGGCGCACTTGTCCATTTAGAAAATTTCCAAGGTATATAGCAGAGGTCATCAATGGGATTGTACCCAATCCGAATACAGCCATATACAAACTCCCTTGAAGCGCATTACCTGAAGCGATTGCACCGAAAACAGCCATATACACCAACCCACAAGGTAAAAAGCCATTTAAAAATCCAATAGTTAAAAACGTATCAGGAGTTTTCTTTTTTAATTCTTTGCCTAACGCAGATTTTACTTTTGAAACAGCTTTGTAAATTGGTTTTGAAAAGTTGTATTTATTAAAAGTTTTTGTGGGAATAAAGATAACTGCAATCATTAATACTCCAATAAAAATTGAGAGTTGCTGCTGCATCCCAAATAAGTTTAAACTTTTTCCTACTAAACCAAAGACCAATCCTATTATACTGTAGGCTAATATCCTTCCAAGGTGATACAGAAAAATCTGACCAATTTTTTTGAGGTTATTAGTTCTATATACAGGTAATAAAAATGCAATAGGGCCGCACATTCCCACGCAGTGAAAACTACCTAACAATCCAAATAAAAGTGCGGTGTATAACATTTTAAGTACGCTATTCTACGTTTATAATTCAATTGATACTAGTAGATAATTTCATCTTTAAATAGATAATCTTCCCCATCGATACTCCATTGAACGATAGTGTTCCATCGGCCTCCTACCATCTTTTCATCGGGAATAAGTAAGCTTGAACTCGTTAGTTTTAATGGCATTTCGAAATCTAATTTCTTGTTGGATGGTCTGTACATCAATACCGTTCCAGTTATTTTTGAATAATCAACTTCCTCTGGAAAGGTAATCATCCATCCTTCAGCGGTTCTTTTGCCCTTTACGTTAGACTTTAAGCTATGCGAATTGGTTTGGTCGTCCATTTCTTTTTGAAACACCAATTCTTTTTGATAGTAATTTTCAGTTACTAAATCGAAATCGTATTTATCTTGAGTGCTAATTTTTATAACGAAAAATAGTATAAATGATATAAACAGCACCATCCCAATCACCAAGCCTGTACCCCAATTTATCTTCATCACGATTATTATTTAATTGTTAATTCTGTATTTCAATTCCTTTTAAATTCAAAAGAATTACTTATAGCTTCGCGGGCCTAAAAATGTAACGCTTGTAGTTTCTATTAATTTATCGCCACTATACACTTCAATTACCGCGCGGTTTTTATCACCACTTAAGGCTGAGTTATTGATTTCGATAAACAGTGTTCCTTCGGCTAAATCTTGCGCAGGAACTATAATTTCACCTTGTTTCACACTCTTTATTTCTCCTTTAGGCGATTTAAGTTTAAAGTGAATGTCTTCAATATCTCTAGTGGTTTTATTCAGCAACTTATAGGTAAATACATTACTAATAATATTGTTTTCTTTATGCTCATAAAGCTGCCCAGGAAGTCGTAAAATATTAGCTTCAACATCACTTCTTAAGAACAACATCCCCGTAAGTACTCCTATAAGAATTACTAAAACTGCTGTATATCCTTTAAGTCTCGGCGTGAATTTAAAAGGAGCTTTCTTTTCAATATTTTCTTCACTAGCATATCTTATTAATCCTTTTGGCAAGTTAACTGCTTCCATCATGCTATCGCAAGCATCCATACAAGCTGTACAGTTTACGCATTCGAGCTGAGTACCGTTACGGATGTCAATTCCAGTTGGGCACACATGAACACATTGAAAACAGTCTATACAATCCCCTTTTCCAGAGGCTTCACGATCTTCATTTTTTCTGAATTTTGCACGGCCTTTTTCCTTTTCACCACGTTTGTGGTCGTAGGCTACTACTATAGATTTGTTATCTAGTAAAACACCTTGTAATCTTCCGTAAGGACAAGCAATAATACAAACCTGCTCACGGAACCAAGCGAATATAAAGTAGAAAACACCTGTGAAAATTAATAGTGAAATTAGCGTACTTAAATGTTCAATTGGTCCTTCGAAAATGTATTGTATTAATCGATCACTTCCTATTAGATACGCTAAAAATATATTGGCAATTAAGAAGGAAATAATAAAAAATATAAACCACTTTAAAACTCGTTTTCTTATTTTCTCTGCATCCCACTTTTGTTTATCCAATCGAATTTGAGCCCCTCTATCGCCATCAATCCAATACTCTACTCGGCGGAAAACCATTTCCATAAAAATAGTTTGCGGGCAAATCCAACCACAAAATATACGTCCAAAGGCTGCTGTAAATAATAGGATAAAAACCACTCCAATTACCATCATTATAACAAATAGGTAAAAGTCCTGAGGCCAAAATGGAAAACCAAAAATATTAAAGCGTCGCTCTAAAACATTAAATAGCAAAAACTGATTGCCATTTATTTTAATAAACGGGGCAGAAAATAGAAATGCTAGTAAAACATAACTTACATACTTTCTGTAATCGTAGTACTTACCGGAAGGTTTTTTAGGATACACCCAAGCTCTTTTTCCTTCTTCATTCAGCGTTCCGATGCTATCTCTAAAGCTTTCGTTTTCTGGAGTTTCCAATGATATTATTTTTTGATGTGAAACGTAATATTGATGCTAATAACTTAGAGAAGATATTAAAATCAACTCTAAGTTACTAGCTCTTGATACAGGGTCAATCTCTGTTTAAACTTCAGTATTATCTGCTGTTTCATTTTCTTCAACAGCATCATTTGAAGAATTTTCATCCTTCCAGATTTCCCCTTCAGCTTCTTTTCCATCTGCTGGATTCGTACCGTGAAGTGTCATTACATAACTCGACACTTGGGCAATTTCACTAGGTTTTAAATCTGTTTTCCAGGCAATCATTCCTTTTCCTGCTCTACCTCCTTCGCTAATGGTATTATAGATATTTTTAATTCCTCCACCTAAAATCCAATAATCGTCTGTCAGGTTTGGACCAATACCTCCACCTCCACTGTCTTTATGACAAGCCACACAGTTATCGGTGTAAATAGCTTTACCTGCAGCAAGATCTGAAGGAGAATCTAAAAATTCTACTGTGCTGGCATCTATGAGGTCTTTGTTATTTTCTTTGTATTTAGCGATATCTATTTTTGCCTGTGCTATTTCAGTTTCAAGTTCATCAATTTGATTTGGACCATCAAAAATTTCATAATACACTAGATATACCCCAGCAAATACAATTGTTGCATAGAACAGATATTTCCACCAAGGTGGAAGATTATTGTCTAACTCACGAATACCATCGTAATTATGGTCTAACACTATCTCCTGCTCTTTTTCTAATGGCTTAGAATCGAGCATTTCTTTGTACTTCTTCTTAATCCAGCCGAATTGATTTTCTTCTAAAGTAGCGTATCGCTTTTTAGCATCATCGTCAAGACCTGTATAGAGAACACGCTGTAACGCAGCCGAAACTATCTCGAAGGCAATAGCAAAGAAAAACACCACGCCTAAAACGGCCCAGATAATTGGAAATTTAACTATAGCCCATTCCTCTCCAGAATCTACTATAAACTCTAGTAGGAAAAAGGCAAGAATCATAAAGCCTATGACTCTTAAATATGACATTACGGTTTTCATAGTATTTGGTCGTTTTGGTTATTAGTATCGTCTTCCAATGGAATATTACTCACTTCAGTAATGTGCTCTTTCTTAGCTGTAATCACCCAATAAAAGAGCCCAACAAAAAAGAAAAAGAATATTAACAGTGATATCAATGGATATATTTGAACATCGTCTATGTTCTCTAGGTTTCCTTTTACAAATTTCAACATAACTAGTCGTTTAATGCCGATGCATCTTCGGCGTTTTGTACTTTAATATCTGTTCCTAATCGTTGTAGATAAGCAATTATTGCTACGATTTCACGGTCTTTCATCTCAACAAATTCTTCCCCGTTTTCTTGAGCGTACTTTTTATCTGCCTCATAAGATGAAGCAAAATCTGGGTCGCTATAAAGATTCTTTTCTATTTGAGTTCCTTGTTCAGTCATCCATTCTTGTGCTCTTGCTATTTCTTCATCTGTATATGGAACACCTATTTTAGATAATGCACGCATTTTAGATTCGGTATCAGATTTATCTAATTCTGATGTAATCAACCATTTATACGAAGGCATAATAGATCCTGATGAAGTACTCTGCGGGTCGTACATGTGGTTTAAGTGCCAGTTATCAGAATATTTACCTCCTACACGGTGAAGGTCTGGCCCTGTTCGCTTACTTCCCCAAAGAAACGGATGGTCGTAAACAAATTCACCAGATTTTGAATATTCACCATAACGTTCTACTTCACTTCTAAATGGTCTAATCATTTGCGTATGGCAGTTCACACAACCTTCGCGGATGTATATGTCACGACCTTCTAATTCTAAAGGTGTATACGGTTTTACACTTGAGATTGCCGGAACATAATCGTCCACCATTAACGAAGGAATAATTTGCACCATTCCACCAATTAAAATTGCAATGGTTGCATAAATCGTTAATTTAATTGGGCGACGCTCCAACCAAGTGTGCCATCCTTCACCTGAAGTTTGTCTTTTAGTAACTGGAGTTAATGGAGCAGCTTCTGCAAGTTCGTCTGTAACTTTACTACCTTTTCTGGCAGTCATTATAATATTGTAAAGCAAAATGAAAGCACCTGTAATATATAAGCTACCACCTATTGCTCTCATCCAATACATAGGCATGATTTGGGTAACAGTTTCAAGGAAGTTACCGTAGGTAAGCGTTCCATCTGGGTTAAACTGGTTCCACATAGAAGCTTGCATAAATCCAGCTACATACATGGGTAACGCATACATAATGATACCTAAAGTACCTATCCAGAAATGTGCGTTTGCCAATTGAACTGAGAATAGTTTTGTTTTAAATAGGCGTGGTACCAACCAATAAATCATACCAAAGGCTAAGAAACCATTCCACGCTAGTGCACCTACGTGAACGTGCGCTACAATCCAATCGGTAAAGTGAGCAATAGCGTTCACGTTTTTAAGTGAAAGCATTGGCCCTTCAAAAGTCGCCATCCCGTAACCGGTAATTGCCACAACCATAAATTTAAGTACAGGATCAACACGTACTTTGTCCCAAGCACCACGCAAGGTTAGAAGTCCGTTAATCATACCTCCCCAAGATGGAGCAAGTAGCATTACAGAGAATGCAACTCCTAGGTTTTGCGCCCATTCTGGAAGTGAAGTGTACAATAAATGGTGAGGTCCTGCCCATATATAAATAAAAATTAAAGACCAGAAGTGAACAATAGAAAGTCTATATGAATACACTGGTCTATTTGCAGCTTTAGGAACAAAGTAGTACATCAGTCCAAGGAAAGGTGTAGTTAAGAAAAACGCTACTGCGTTATGACCATACCACCATTGTACCAGGGCGTCTTGCACTCCAGAATACATTGAATAACTCTTTAATGCTGTTACAGGAATTGCCATACTATTTACAATATGCAATACTGCCACAGTTACCCATGTTCCTAAATAGAACCAAAGCGCAACGTACAAGTGACGTTGGCGTCTTTTTACCATGGTCATAATCAAGTTTACACCAAAAGCCACCCAAATTATTGCAATTGCAACATCAATTGGCCACTCTAGCTCTGCGTATTCTTTTGAAGTGGTGTAACCTAATGGTAAAGTAATAGCTGCTGCAACTATAATTGCCTGCCATCCCCAAAAATTAAGGTTACTTAAAAAATCGCTCCACATTCTAGCTTTTAGCAAACGTTGAGAGGAATAATAAACCCCTGCAAAGATTGCATTTCCTACGAAAGCGAAAATCACGGCATTGGTATGCAATGGTCTTAAACGACCAAAACTTAGCCAAGAAATTCCGTCTGTCATATTCGGAAACATAAACATATAAGCCAGTAGTAAGCCAACGCTCATACCTATGAGCCCCCAAAAAATGGTAGCATAGATAAACTTTTTGACAATCTGATTGTCATAGTAAAACTGTTCTGTTTGCATAATGGTAAAAGAATTATTTATCTGGATTGGTTAAATTTACTTTATTTTTATTCAGTTTTTTTCCGGCATTATCTCCTGTTAGTTCGGCATCTTCTTTTACAAGCTCATCGTCAAAAAGCATTCGTACAGATGGTGTATACGTATCGTCGTATTGCCCCTTTCTTACTGAAAAAACAAACAGTATAAAAAAAATAATCGCTACTAAAAGGCTGAGCGCTAAGAGCATGTAAATTATCGTCATTTCTTAAATATCAAATTCAAAAATATTATCACAATCATCACTATAATATGACAATCGTCAGCTTTTCTTATTTATACTCATTCTTAATTTCTTACCTATCGATTGAGTTGTAATAGTTGTAAATACCACCACGCTAATAGAGCTTAAAGGCATTAAAATTGCAGCAACAACGGGAAGTAAATGTCCGGTTACTGCAAATGAAATCCCTATAAGGTTGTAAAACAACGAAAGTACAAAAGCCCATTTGATTACTTGTACTCCTTTCTTAGAAAAATTGAGATAGTCTGGAATTTTATCGAATTTAGATGCATCGAGGATACCATCACAAGCGGGAGAAAAAACGTTGGTATTTTCGGATATTACAAAGCCTACATCACTCTGTTTTAACGCTCCAGCATCATTCAATCCATCGCCAATCATTAACACTCGTTTCCCCTCTTGCTGTAATGATTTTATAAAATTTAATTTATCGTTTGGTTTTTGATTGAAGTGCAACTTAATACCTTGCGGCAACATTGCTTCTAAGCGTTCGCGTTCCCCTTCGTTATCCCCTGAAAGCACGATTACTTCTTTATCCTTGCCTATTTGCTCAAATACATCGGCTACTCCAGATCTATATTCACTATTAAAAATATAACATCCTTTATATACTTTATTCGCGCTTATATGAACAGTAGTTTTATTTTTAATCTCGTCTAGAGTTTCGCTATAATCTCCCACAAATTCATACGAACCAACTTTTATACTATTTTCATTATACGATGCAGAAATCCCCTTTCCTACTTCTTCTTTAAATTCATCTAAGGTTTGAATATCGTTTTTATCTAAAATGCTGTATAACGAACGGCTTAAGGGGTGGCTAGAGGCACGGAGAGTACTTGTAAGTAATTTTTTTTCTTCTTCAGTAAGTGCTACACCTTCATAGGTGATTAAGTTTTTTTGATTGGTAGTTAGTGTACCGGTTTTATCGAATACTACTGTATCCAACTTTGCCATTTGTTCAATAACTGAAGCTTCTTTTAAATACAGTTTTTCTCTTCCGAAGATACGCAGCACATTACCTAGTGTAAATGGTGCAGCTAGAGCAATAGCACAAGGACAAGCTACAATTAGTACAGCAGTGAACACATTAAATGCTTTTGAAGGATCTACAACCATCCAGAAAATTGTTGCAATAAATGCAATAGTTAATAGCGTTACTGTAAAGCGTTTACTTATATTGTCTGTAAGCGATTCGAAAACTCCTGTTCTATCCTTGCTAAAAACATCGTTACTCCACAATTGCGTTAAGTAGCTTTGAGAAACAGGTTTTAAAACCTCAACTTCAATAATTCCTGCCTGTTGTTTTCCTCCAGCGAAAAGCTTGTCGCCACTTTGTTTGGAAATTGGTTCAGCTTCACCCGTAACAAAACTGTAATCGATTAGGGCATTTCCTTTTATCAAGATCGCGTCTACAGGGATAATTTCATTGTTTCTAATCAACAAGCGATCGCCTTTTTCAACTTTATAAACTTCGGCTTGTTCTTCAATGGTATTTCCTTCTGGGTTTTTAAACAATCGGGTAACTGCTATAGGAAAGTACGATTTGTAATCGCGTTCAAAGGACAGGTAGCTGTAAGTTTTTTGCTGAAAGAATTTCCCTAGTAACAAAAAGAAAAGAAGTCCTGCCAAGCTATCGAAGAAACCAGTTCCCCAGTCCATTACAATATCTATAGTACTTCGTATAAAAAGCACAGCGACACCTAGTGCAATAGGTACATCGATATTTAGTATTTTAGAACGAAGTCCTTTATAAGCTGAAATAAAATATCCGCTTGCCGAGTAAAAAACTACTGGAAGCGAGAAAGCAAACATCAACCATCTAAAAAAAGGTTTGAATTTGTCTAGCCAAAATTCAGATCCTTCAAAATATTCAGGAAGTGAAAGGAACATTATATTTCCAAAAGCAAATCCAGCCACTGTTAATTTAAATAATAAACTGCGGTCTACATTCTTATCTTTTTTATCGGAATCGTCTAAAGAGATATACGGTTCATAGCCAATTCGGCTTAATAAAATCACTAAATTTTTAAGGGCATCTTCCCCTGAAGAGAAAGAAATTCGAACTGTTTTTTCTGGAAAATTAACCTGAGATGAAATTATTGAAGGATTGAGTTTATTTAAATTTTCCAATATCCATATACAGCTACTACAATGTATTGAAGGAATTACAAACGAGACAATTTGCATTTTACCATCGTTAAATTCCAGTAGTTTTTCAACAATAGTTTGGTTGTCTAAAAAGTCGAATTTACCCGCGATTTCGTTAGGAGAAATTCCTGGATTTTTTTCAAGATCGTAATAATAACCTAAATCACTATCGTGTAGAATGTCGTAAACCGTCTTACATCCGTGGCAACAAAAGGACTTTTCGTCGTGTGTAATCACGTCGTCGCGACACGCATCGCCACAGTGGAAACAGTTACCCATTAGGTTGAAATTTATGCATTAAATTATAGGTGCAAATATTGCAAAGTCTAATCTTTCATTAAATGATTATTATCAGCTTTTACAATGAAAGCTTGCTATATATAATCAATCAATTTAGAATGATTTAGGTAGAAAGATAAAAACTTTTAATTTGTTTGAAAAATAAAATCCCGACGGCTATTGGAAAAAGACAACTTAAGATGGCTAGTAGAATGTAATAATTCTGAAAAAAAGGTAGGCCTAGCCATATAGCAAAGGCTTTATAAAATATTAAAGTTTCTGTAGTAATAAAAGCCAAAAAGAAAAACCACAGGAAGCTTTTAGGAATACTAAGCAGACGGAAATAATTTAAAAAAGCGAGCATCATGGGGATTACAATTCCTAGAAATACAAGATGTAAATAACCGATTACAAAATCTTTAAGTCGATAAGCCAAATCGGCCATATAAGGAAAAGCAGAAAAGAATTGCATGAACACTTTTACAATTAATAAAACTCCTGCAATTTTAAATAGCAATAGGCCTTGAGGAGAAATACTTTTAATTAAAAAACTCCTCTGCCTTTTAAGAAGTAAAAACAGCTCATAAAAGGCTAGGATTTGCGCCACAGCACCTATTAATCCCAATACATATATAATTTTAGGCGGTCCAAACCAAAGTACTGATAGAAATAAGGTAAATATCACAGCAAAATTTAGAAGAAAGAAAAATGATTTTAACTGTTCCCTTTTAAAAACAACTCCTTTTTCTTCAAGTACATTGAACAGAATTCCTAACAGCGCTAATATAAACCAACCGTTGTATTGAAAGTGAAGATAAAAATATATAGATGTTTTATACCATATAGATTCTGTGCCTAAGGTAGCCATTACGCCACCGATAGCCCATGGACCAATACTGGAAAACACCAAATACCAAAGAGAAGCTTTTACAAGTTTCCAAGAAAAACGATGTTTAAGATGTTCGGGGATGTATTTTATCGCAAACCATGTAAACCAATAGGAAGCAAACAAAAATAGGGTTGAAAATATAATTGAATACAGGGCATACCCTTGAAAGGGAAAAGTTACAAGCATCCCTAATATGCAGATATTTGTAAAAATAAAAATGCGCTTATACAACTTGGGTTTTTTTACCTCAAAAAGGAAATTTTTATAGATTAAAGTTGTCAAGCCTAAATAAATCCAACCCAACAAAGCTGTATGAGAATGTGCGTGAAGTATATACTTAAAATTAAGCTGGACAGGGGTGACAAAAAATAACCTTAACAATACTCCCATTAGAGCTACTAGCAGGAAATAAGCAAGTGCAATGCCAATATGTTTTTTTAAATTTACCAAGCTGTAAAATTAAGAAAAAACAGTTCGGAGTTTGACGTTAAACAATCTTATTTGTCAATCTTCCGAACTGTATTAAAAACAAACTAATTATTTTTCAGTGATAGTTCTATTTTATTAATTTCTCAATTATTTTTTTAATGTCTTTTCCAGTTTTAATGCTTTCGGGAAAAGGATATTATTTTCTAGATGTACGTGTTGGTGTAAGTCTTGTTCAAATTCTTCTAGTTTTGAATAAAACGCTTTATAAGTATTACAAGCCCCTTGAGGTGGCGTAAAGTTGTTACTTAGCTTTGCTATTTTACGCAGAATTTCACCTGCTTCTTCGTGTTCTGCCTCCATCATTTTAATAGGGTTTTCAACAGTTCCAAAATGTATTGGAGGAACTTTTGTACCCTCCCGTTCTGCTCTTACAAGTTTCTTAATGAATGGGAATAAAATCAACTCTTCTTTTTTCATGTGCGATGCCAATTCTTGAACCACTTGTTTTACTAAGGATTCTATTTCGGCTAATTCGGTATAATGATGTCCGTGTACATGATTTACTCTTTGCGAATACTGAAGCAATAAAGGGCTACTTTCTTCCACATAACCGTGATGTACATTTATAATATGATCGGTTAGAAAGTCAAGTTTCCAACTGTTAAAATCTAAAGCTCGGTCTTTAATATTTTCTAAGTTAAGTATTTCTGTTTCTACTAAAACAGGATCAATTTCGGCTTTTTCACATGCTTTTTTGATACTTACCCCTCCCCCGCAGCAAAAGTCTATTCCATATTTTTTGAAGACGTGAGCGGCTTTAATATTTTCCGTAACTACATCTGCTACTGTTTTATCTTGAAGTGTTGTCATGGCATTTTTATTTATGTTTAATTAATAAAACAAATTTCAGTAGAATAAAAGGAACAAAGTATGACTTAAATCATAATTATGACAATTTTGTCAGAATATATTGAAAATCCTATATCTCTAAATATTTGATAGTTATTGGGTGAATTTTCACTCCCAGAAGGGATCGTGATAGTCGGGTGATTTTTCTAAATTGCTATGAATTTCTTCAATTTTAGCAAGTTGTGCTTTTGTTGCTACTTTTTGAATTTCGTTAAAAAGAATTCGTTCTTCAAAACGAATATGAGCATCTAGCTCTTCCTCTAATTTATTGAGTGCTTTTTCGGGATCTTTGTTATCATTAAACAAACGTTTAATTCGCCTGTGTTCTTTTAAAGCTCGTTCAATAAGTTCATTTTCTTTATCTAGAATAGGAAAAACATATTTTTCTTCATCGTTAAAATGTGGCGTTATTTCGTGCTTATAAAACCATTTTGCATATTCTTGCATTCTCCCTATTTCAATATTATTTTGAAATCCTTTTCGAATTTTCCAGCTAAATAATAAGCCAAAATGATGTTGCCTACTTAAAGGTTGCAAAGCAATATGACGTTTAATAGGTTTCTTCTTTTCCATAAGATTAAAGGTTTTCTAAATTATTAATTCATTTGCTGCCAAATTGAGAACAGCGTTCAATTATTCGTTTTTATTTTATAAATATCCATACGATTCACCCTAAATCAATCAACTCTTACATACTGATTTCGATGGTTTCCTACATCGTTCTGTTTAACTTTTAAGCGCGAATGAATTTTATTAAGGTATTCCTGATAGCCTCAGCAAAAAGCACGACTTTCAGCAGCTATTTTAATTTAGGTTATACTTCCAATGTCGAACTAAACAGTATACGAAATTGATGAATATAGTTCATTTTAAATTGTTTTTCGATACATTCCTTTAAAGATATTCAAGAACCCGGTATAGAATAAAGACTCTTTTAAAATAGGCTTTTCAATTCTGGCTTTGATAGCAATCAAGTAAGCGCTCATAGATTTAACTTAAAAGAACGATTTATACAAATCTGGATTCCAATACATAATTAGGTAAAACAGACCGAAGGCAAAAAATGCAATTAAAAGCGCCCATACCCAAGCAGGTATTGCCTTTGGAGTTTCAGAACCCTTAATTACAAAAAAGTCATTCGTTTCACTTCCGTACGCATTTATTATAAGAGGTACTTGAGTATCTACTGTTTCATTATCCTTCAGGCCAACAACAGAAATTGCGGGACCATTTCGCACTACAAAAGGAATTTCGCGAATACCTTCTATCCCACTAGAAGACTTAGCTACAATTTTTAAGGTATGTTTTCCATCTGGAATTTTGGTGGTATCCAAAACAACTTTCACTGGCGGTGCGAATGAGGCGAAAGGTTTAGGGTCTTCATCCAAAAAAACTTTTATAACTCTATTATCTTCCATAGCTTAAAATCCTTCATTTTTAACAATATTCTTGATGTGATTTGGATTGTTTTCCCTTGGTTTTATTAAATATTTGAGACTTAGAAATAAGGTTGCAACCACAATTACAATTCCCACCCAAATAATTATATAGTCTAGTGTGCCTGATGGCCCAGCACCATGGGTTATATTTTCAAAACCAGACGGTTGATTTTTTTTACAAACATCACACGCCCAGCTAATTTGGTTTCCTAGAAAAAACAAAACGGCAAAAACTGCTAGTGCTTTTTTCATTATTCTTTTATTTAATTATTTAATTCGTTTAAAACATATTCTCTAATCTTTTTAACATCTTCTTCCGATACAGGGGGAGCATCGTTACCCCAACTTTTGCGTTCATGCGTTGCTATAGCGGCAATTTCTGCGTCGTTTAATATATCACCAAACGCTTGCATAACACCGTAATCTGGACGAGAATCGTAACCTTGAAGAATTATTTTTATAAGCATTTCGTGATCTTCATCGTTTACAATTTTACTACCTGCTAAAGGAGGAAATGCTCCTGCAATACCTTTCCCGTTGTCTTGGTGACAAGCGGCACAAGTTTGTTTGTACAAGTTAGCACCGTCAAGACCACTGCCAGCGGTATTACCATCCATTCCTTCTTCTTGTATTTTTCGAAGTGCTGGAATAAATTCGCCTATATTTTCACCAGGAAGTTCTGTTTGTTTGAGCGATTTTAGATACTCCACAAGTAGTAGAGCATCTTTTGTAGCTACCACTTTTTTACCGGGTTTATCAAAAAACTCTTGAGGAATAGCTAAAGGCTTTTCATCATTACCAATCATAAAACTATCTACTTCTCTAAAAAGCCAAGGGTATGAAGGCATTACTGATTCTGAAACCACCGCTCTTGGATTGTATAGGTGAAGTAAATGCCAATCCTCACTCGGTTGACGTTTACCAATATTAGTTAAGTCTGGGCCTGTACGTTCACTTCCTAATAATGAAGGAGATTGTCGCCATATGTCCATTCGTTTTTTGCTGTAGTAATAATCGGAGGGAATTGACGGACGATCCCCCCAAACATTATCCATTTCTATATTTCTAACCTGCTGTGTGTGACAAGCCATACAGTTTTCGGAAACATAAATTTGTAAGCCTTTTTCTTGATTAGCTGTTAATGGTTTTTGATCTGGAATAGGTTCGGTTTCCTGCATTTGAAAAGCCGGAAGTATCGCTATCATTATACTCAATGCTATAAATACGACACCAGCCGTAAGCACTAAATTTTTATGTTCTTTATGAAAATTGAGCATTTCTATTCTATTTAAACAGTTATTTCTTCTACTAATTCCGACTTAATTTCCGTTCCCACTCTTCGGTATTTTTTTACCATATAATAGAAATTATAAGCAAAAACTAAATGTGAAAGGAACATTAGTGAACCACCAATGGCACGCCAAACCCAATAAGGTTTCATAAGTATTACCGATTCAATAAAAGCTTCGCCTTCTATCCAGCTTAACCCTTTATAAGTTCCTCCTGCCATTAGCGAAATCATATAAGCAAAAAGCCCTAAAAATGCTAACCAGAAATGTGCTCCTACCAATACTTGTGGCGGTTCTTTTCCTGTAATTTTTGGCAAAATTGCATATATACACGCCCATAAGAAAAAGGCTATAATACCATACATCGTCATATGGCTATGGGCTACATTAAAGTCGGTAAAGTGCCAAACGAAATTTGTGAATCTAAATGCTTGAAGACTTCCTTGCATCGAACCCACGAAATAGAAAATGGTTCCAACCAAAAAGAAAGGCAACACATAACTTTTAGAAATGTGATTCCAACTGCCCCGCATAGTCATTAAAAAGTTTGTTGAGCCTGCAATTACTGGTATAGCCATACCCGCACTAAAAACAATTGCTACTGTTTGCAACCACCAAGGCAACGGACTAAAAACAAAGTGATGTGTTCCAATCATGGTGTAAAACAACATTTGTGTCCAAAATGCTAGCACCCCTAAGGAATACGAATAAATAGGTTTATTAAGGGAAGACGGCAAGTAGTAGTACACCAACCCTAAGGTGAAGGTCATAAACCACATTCCCACCCCTTGGTGCATATAGTAACCTTGAATTACAGTTTCGCCTAAACCATCTTGATAAAATGGCAAGTACCCAATTACAGACAGTACGATTGTCCAAATTAAAGCGGCAAGAATAAACCAGTTTGAAATGTATATTTCGGAGATTTTACGTTTTGCTACGGTTTTATAGAAGTTTATAAATGTGATGATTAGTGCAATTGCAAAAAGCAGCATAATTGGCCAAACATATTCGCGGTATTCTCCTCCCCCGTTATTTATTCCTGCCATTAAACTTATGCTTCCCAAAATAATTGTGGCATTAATTAGTCGCCATCCCCACCATGCCATATTATAACTATGAATTACGGTGTTTGAAGTACGGGCAATTACAAAGTATCCCAAGCCAATCATCCCTAGCGAAGACCATCCCCAGAACACCATATTGGTATGTACAGGACGTAATCTTCCAAAAGACAGCCAAGCCTGGCTGTCCATCTCTGGCCAAACAAACTTCATTCCTAAATATTGACCTATTAAGGTTCCTAAAATAAGCCAGACAGCTGCTGCACCTATATAATAGATTACTATTTTCTTTAAAGCTTCTGGAGTTTCAATACTTAGTGTAGTTTTCTTCTTTTCGTCAAAAAAAGCATTATTTGGTTTGTTTTCAATATGATGAACAATACCTTTATCATCCACTGCATTTTCATGTCCACCTAACTCATTCCCAGACAATTTATACTTAAGAGCAGCTTTTCTTTTTTCGAGTATGGAATCAATCTCACTTTCCTCCATAGCAATAATATCATCATTAAAAGCCAACCTATTTTTATCTTGCTGCTTTCGTTTCAATGTATCTATATAAGAATTCAATTTCACCAATAAAATTATTGCAGCAACCACCATAACAATGGCAATTAAAACGAAGGTGCCGATAATACCGGGACTCGACAACCAGTTTTCTGTTGAAATACTACTATTCTTTTGCGCTATAGCAAATTGAGGCAATATTCCTAGAACCAATAATATTAACCAATTCAGTTTTTTCATTTTATATTAAAGTTTGTTTTAGAGGTATATTATATTTTATTTCTTAATTTCTTACCTTTTTATCATAAATAGGTATAAAAAAATAGTTAGCGTTTTAAAAATGACAGTCCCACATCTACACCATTTGCCAATTCGTGCAGGCTGGTAGTTTCGAGCATTAGTTTTAAGTTGTCTCTAATATCAACAAATTTATCATGCATTGGGCATGGTTGAAGTGCATCACAATGATCAAAACCAAGCGCACACCCCATGTATATTGAATCTCCATCTATCGCTGAAACGATATCGCTCAACTTAATAGTTTCTGCTTTTCCCTCTGGAATTTCGAAGCCGCCTGTGGGACCTTTTAGAGATTGAAGAATATTATTTTTAGCCAATTGATGTAAAATTTTAGCCGTAAATGCCTCTGGTGAATTAATTCCAGCAGCTATTTCTTTTAAACTTACACGATTACCTAAGGCAGATTGTGAAGCAATAAAAACTGATGCTTTAATTCCGTATTGGCAGGCTTTTGAAAACATTGTTTGAATTTAGAAATGCAAAGGTATACAAAAATTTAAATTCTGATAAAACTATCAGAATTTAAATATAAAATCTTTTATTTGAGATTGAAGTTTAGAGCGTTACATCTTTAAAAAAGTTTCGCCACTTCGTATTTTGCTGGCAAGTTCAATAACGGTATTATTTTTACACATCTTAGTTAATCCCTCACGAATCACCAAATATTCATCGTGTACTGGGCAAGGGTTTTCAGAAGAGCAAAATTGCAAACCTAAACAACAGCCGTTAAAAATTTTGTCTCCATCAATGCAACTTACAATATCGGCTAGAGTAAGTTTAGAATCTTTTTCAATATAAAACCCGCCTTTAGGACCCTTTTTGGAAAGGATAATTCCCGAACGCGCCATTTGCTGACATATCTTTGCAGTAAATGGTTCTGGAGAGTCTACTGCTTTGGATATTTCCGTCACATTCGATCTTTTATCTAGTTCAGATTGCTCAGCGATAAAAAGAACCGAACGAATTCCATATTCACAAGCCTTGGAAAACATGATTTTTTTTATTTTCCCTAATTTAGTGATTATAAACTGATTATTACATAAAAATTTATTAAAATAATTAAATTATATTCATTTTATAAGCTCGTTCTTAGTGATTAAATCTTTTTCTAGCTTCTCTTTCTAAAAATTCTCTATGATCTGGGTGAGCGATTGAAATAAGTTCTTTGGCGCGTTGTTCGATACCTTTTCCAAATAAATTAACTACCCCGTACTCGGTAACTACATAATGCACGTGAGCTCTAGTGGTTGTAACACTTGCTCCTTCTTTTAAAAATGGAGTAATTTTTGAAATACCTTTGTTTGTACTTGAAGGCATAGCTATTATTGGCTTCCCTCCTTCTGAAAGTGATGCCCCTCGGATAAAATCCATTTGCCCTCCAACTCCTGAATACTGATACATCCCAATACTATCTGCACAAACCTGTCCGGTTAAATCAATTTCTATCGCGCTATTAATAGCTGTCACTTTTGGATTACTTCTAATAATTGCTGTATCGTTAGTATATGCAGCTTCTTTGAAGTGAATATTGGGGTTATCGTCTATAAAATCGTACAATTTTTTAGTCCCCATAGCAAAGCAAGTAACGATCTTGCCTGTTTTTATTGCTTTTTCTTCTCCTGTAATAATCCCTTTTTCAACAAGAGGAAGTATTCCATCGCTAAACATTTCGGTGTGAATTCCCAACCGTTTATGATTCGTTAAATTATGCAAAACTGCATTAGGTATATTACCTATTCCCATTTGTAAAGTTGCACCGTCTTCCACCAATTCGGCTACATTTCTACCTATAATAGATTCAATTTCAGAAGGCTCGCCTATTGTAGCAGCGTATATCGGGGTGTTTACCTCTACACCATAGTCTATTTTTTTAATATGAATAATCCCATCTCCGTGAGTTCTTGGAACGTTTGGGTTAATCAGGGCTACTACATGTTTTGCAGTTTGAATAGCTGGTAAGGTTACATCAACTGAAACTCCTAAGGAACAATACCCATGTCTGTCTGGAGGAGACACTTGAATAAACGCTACGTCTAAAGGAAGAATACCTCTTCTAAACAGCAAATGAATTTCACTTAAGAAAACTGGAGTATAATCGCCATGCATGGAATTTACACCTTTGCGAACATTATCTCCAACAAAACAACTATTAAGGCGAAAGGCTTGAGTATATGGTTCTACAGTGTATTTTGCTTCTCCGTGCGTGTGAATTTGAACTATTTCAACGTTTTTAAGTTCTTGGTATCGCTCACATAAAGTGTCTATCAATAAATTAGGCGTCATTGCTGCCCCTTGAAAAAATACGCGATTATTAGATTTTACTATGGATACAGCTTCTTGAGCAGATACAATTTGCATGGTTTTTTATTTTGTTACAAAGATTGATAATGTATTAGATTTTTGAAATGATATCTGTCAGATTTTTTTCAAAAAAGCTAAGACCACTTTGCTGCTAGATTAAGTCGGGATTGCAGTTATATTAGTTTAATCCAATCCGTCTAGTCTCTAAACTCTAGATTCATGGTTCTTGGTTCTTTGTTCTTGATTCTTGGTTCTTGGTTCTTGATTCTTGGTTCTTGGTTCTTAGATGTCCTTTCTTAACTTAAGCTCTAACAGTCAAACTATTTACAAGGTCATTTATTATTGAAACACCTTTGTCCTTATTATACCACACTTGTATAATTTCTTTAAAAGCGTCGTCAATTTTTCCTTGCTCTTCTTTATAGTCTGAAACAAGTTTAGTAGCTGCCTTGGATCGCGGACCGAAGGTTTGAAGTACATTCATTTCCTCATCAATCATAATTACAATAGGGATAGATTGCGAACCATTAGTAAGAAACTGATTCATCAATTCAAGATTATCATCTCTAAGCACAATTTTTAATTCGATATTATCAGCTTCTTGAGCAATTTTATTTAAAAAAGGAAGTGTTTGCGCTGCATCTCCACACCATGGTTCACTAATAACCAGCCATGTTTGTTTATTAGAAACATTTTTAAATACCTCCATAGCCTCTTCCGAAACCTTTGCAGTTTTATCCAATCTTTTAGTGCGGCTATAATTTAGTTTTGTATAATCGACCTTCATTTGGGAGAATTCCCCTGTAGTTCTTTCTTCTTGTACCAATTGTTTGAAAAGCATGTTATACTGTGTATAATCCATTGCATTATTTATCGACTTTTCTAATAATGCTTTCATATTTCTTCTTTTAATGAATGCAAAAATAAGCCTTAGGTTATAAATTAAGAATGATAAATGTCAAATGTTAGGTTTTAAGACGTGGGTGACTAAATTTTAGATGTTAGATGTTAGATGTTAGAGGTTAGATGTTAGATGTTAGAGGCTAGATGTTAGATGTTAGATGTTAGATGTTAGAGGCTAGATGTTAGAGGCTAGATGTTAGAGGTTAGATGTTAGATGTTAGAGGCTAGATGTTAGAGGTTAGATGTTAGATGTTAGATGTTAGAGGCTAGATATAATGTGGAGAGAGTCTAAATTCTTGGTTCTTGGTTTTAGGTTCTAGGTTCTAGGTTCTTGTTTCTTGTTTCTTGGTTCTTGTTTCTTGGTTCTTGATTCTTGGTTCTAATTTCTAAGTTTGGCTATTCGGTGCTTACTTGTTTTCTAACTATAGCATCAACACAATTAATTCCGTCTATGGCTGCAGAAATTATTCCTCCGGCGTAGCCAGCTCCTTCTCCGCAGGGATAGAGCCCATGAATTTCGACGTGTTGTAGGGTAATCGAATCTCTAGGCACGCTAATAGTTGAGGATGTTCGACTTTCGGGTGCGTGAAGTACGGCTTCATTAGTGTAATATCCATTCTTCTTTTTTCCAAATGCAACAAAAGCTTTTTTTAGTTTTTCTGCGAGTAAAGCTGGTAGCACTTCATTTAAATCGGCTGCAACAATACCTGGCTGGTATGATGTTTTTGGGAAATCGGTGGAAACCTTACCTTCTACAAAGTCTATCATACGTTGAGCAGGGACTTTTTGTGTTTTACCTCCCGCTTCCCAGCATCGTTTTTCTACATATTTCTGAAAATCTAAGCATACAAATGGATCATCTTTTTTGTAATTCGGTAAATCTGTAGGTTTTACACTTACCACAATTCCTGAGTTTGCATAAGGGTTATTTCGTTTACTTGGGCTCCAACCATTGGTAACAACTTCGTCTTGCTCGGTGGCACAAGGTGCAATTATTCCACCTGGGCACATACAAAACGAATATACACCAAAGCCATCTATTTGTTCTACTAAGCTATAACTCGCTGGAGGTAAATAAGGGTTATCGTATTCTTTTTGATATTGAATATGATTTATAAGCGTTTGTTGATGTTCTACCCGAACGCCAATCGCGAAACCTTTTGCTTCAATTTTAATGTTATTGCGGTGAAGTAGGTAGTAAATATCTCTAGCGGAATGTCCTGTTGCTAGTATCACATTATCAAACTCAAACCAATTTTCATTATTAATTTGAATAGCCTGAATTGCGGTATCGTTAATCTTAATATCGGTAAGTTTGGAGTTAAAATGAACCGCTCCCCCATTTTTTATTATCTCCTCCCGCATAGAAGCGATTATCTTTGGCAGTTTATTGGTACCTATATGTGGGTGAGCATCTACCAGTATATCTTCATCTGCTCCAAAATGTACAAACCACTCTAATGCTTTAAGCACATTGCCACGTTTTTTACTTCGGGTGTAAAGTTTGCCATCGGAATATGTTCCAGCCCCACCTTCGCCAAAGCAATAGTTACTTTCGGGGTTTACTTTTTGAAGTTTATTAATAACGGCCAAATCTCTTCTGCGTTCACGTACATCTTTACCGCGTTCGAACACTACAGGTTTAAATCCGGCTTCTACCGCTCGTAAGGCTGCATAAAGTCCGGCTGGACCCGCCCCAATAATGGCTATTTTCTTGGCGTTGTGAACCTTTTGTGGTGTATAAGGTGGTATTGGTTCGCGAAGTTCTTCAAGTAGCCACAACTCTATTTGAAGGTTTAGTTTTATCGGACTATTGCGCGCGTCGATAGATCGTTTGCGAATTCGCCAATCTCCAACTTCGTTTTTTCGAAGGTTCTGCTTCTTTAAAGCAAGTGTTAAAATAAAATCTAAATCCTCTAGCTGTTGTGGAGAAACCGCAATTTGTACAATTATACTCATGAGCCAAAGGTAAGTGATAATCCGTCAGTTTTTATATGTGAAAATACCTAGAAGTAATTTTTTTTTAGACAGCTTTTTGGAAACGCAAGTCCTTATTAAAATAGAGCAGTTACAATTATTTTTTGCATTAGCAAAGCTCCACGTTGAGAGGAAAATTAATTGTAATCCTACTAAAAATAAATAACGACGCTAATATTAGCGTCGCTACCATAAACACAATTAATTTTAGGCTTCTACTTGTTTTAAGCTAGCGGCGTGTTTTGCTACGATATGGCCAAATACTAGCCCTTGACAAATAGTACCTCCGGCCCCTGGATACACTCTACCAAAAATATTCGCTGCGGTATTTCCTATTGCGTATAGTCCTTCTATTGGAGTTTTATCCTCACCCAAAACTCTACCGAGTTCATCTGCTACCAAACCACCACAGGTTCCTAAATCTGAAAGCACAACTTTTACGGCATATAATTTTCCTTTAAGTGGCAGTAAATTAGGGTTTGGTTTAACCGTTGGATCGCCGTAATATCTATCATAGGCACTTTCTCCTCTATTGAAGTCTTCGTCTTTCCCAGCCTTGGCCAACATATTGAATCTGGCAAGTGAGGCTGCAAAATCTTTTTCGGGTAAACCTGTTAATTTTGCTAGTTCCTCAACAGAATCTGCAGTAAAAGCAATCCCAGCATCATACCATTCTTGTGGTAATTTAGCTCTCGGGAAAACTGAACCTCCAAGAATATATCTATTGCGGTACGTTTGGTCGAATACCAACCACATATCCCCAATAGGATCCCCAATTTTTTCATCTGCTAAAAGCTTTTGACCAAAACTCATATAATCGGTAGCTTCATTTATAAATCTTTTTCCTTTGGAGTTTACCATAAAGCTTCCAGGCAAGGAGCGCTCTGCCAAAAGCACCATGGGCTTTTCACCTTTATTAACCGGAGCGATGGCTGGGAACCACCAAGATTCTTTCATAAGATCTATATTGGCTCCAATTTTTTGAGAAAGTAAAATAGCATCTCCTGTATTCCCCTCCGCTCCAAGGCTATAATTACCTAACGATTTAGATTGGTATTTTTGACGCATGGGCATATTATGATCAAATCCACCCGCGGCCAACACCACTCCCTTATTGACTTTTATTTCTATATTCTTACCTTGATGTGCTACAACTGCACCCACAACACGCTCACCGTCCATAAGTAATTCCACTAATTTGGTGTTTGTAGCTATGGAAATATTATTATTAATTGCCCCTGCAAACAATCCAGCAGCAATTGCTTGCCCTCCAGCAACCAAATTTTTTCCTACTATTTTACCTCCTACTCCCTGGAAAAGTCTTTTAAAAATTATAGGAAATGCCTTAGTAGGTCGACGCATCATTAGGTTTATCCACTTATAATCAAAGCCTGTTACGGGCATTGGTAATGATGCTTCCATTAATCCAGGTCTAAATCTTTGGGTTTCCTCGCCCAATGTGTTTAAATCGAAAGGTTCGCACTCGCAGGTTCTTCCTAAGGCATCACCGCCCGGTTGTTCTGGATGATAATCTGAATACCCTTTTGCCCAAAAAAACTTCATTGGCGTAGTGCGGCGGAGCATTTCTACAGTTTCCGAGCCATTGTCTAGGAAAGATTTCCATCGTTCTTGTGGTGCATCATTTCCTACTAGGGTTTTAAGATAATTCTCTGCTTTTTCAAGGGTATCTGTAGATCCATTTTCGGTAAGCACGGGATTCGCAGGAATCCAAAAGGCACCTCCCGACAATGCTGTAGAACCACCAACATATTCGGTTTTTTCAATAATTAAACACTTTAAATGTTGTTCATTGGTAGATAATGCCGCTGAAATTCCTGTTCCCGTACCCACAATAAGCATATCTACCTCATTGTTGGCTGCAAGTAAATCGGCTGTATTTTTCATTTCTTTCATGGTTTTGTTAGCTTTTAAATAATTAAAAATAGAGTTATATTCCTCTGAAATAAAGGCGTTACTAAAAATAACAACCCCACTCAAAGTTTCAAACCTTTTTAAGATTTTGTCCTCTGCATCGCAGCGTTGTTTCATCGAAATGTAATATAAGCTTATAAATTCACCATGACTATGAGATAAGTCAATTAACATATTAATAACAATTGTAATCACGAATCCTAGCTAACAATAATATTTTAGGAATAATAGCTGATTTTTTAAAATTAACTAATTATAAACATCTTTTTAATTCTAAATATTTTGTTAATATTGTATAGTGTCTAATTATTGCGATGAATACGTCTTTAAACGATGCATCAAATTGGTGAATCGTCAAGTTGTAGTTATTTATATAGTATAATACACTAGTCATTTTGTATATCACGAGATATAAAAATTAGTGATATACAACCAAAAGATATACAAAATGATCAATTAAAAAACGCTGCTCTCCCCTGTATTTACGGAGATTTTTAAAAAAACTCTTGTACTGGATGGGCTTGTTTAAAATTAAGTATATTTACGTGTTGTGTGCAATAACCCTTGCTTGCTAGGTTATTTAAAAAATCAGTAAAGCGCGCGAATTTGGAAGGAAAATAATCAGTATTTTATGGTAGGACT
>NZ_JAVLSO020000012.1:0-53969 GCF_032080575.2 Aequorivita sediminis
TATTTCAATTTCATGATAAAGTAGTAGCTGCAAAATCACTCGGCTGCCGCTTTTGGGCATTTTTATTTTGCCTCGATACAATTTT
The DNA here is from genome assembly GCF_032080575.2 of Aequorivita sediminis. Classification (NCBI taxonomy): domain Bacteria; kingdom Pseudomonadati; phylum Bacteroidota; class Flavobacteriia; order Flavobacteriales; family Flavobacteriaceae; genus Aequorivita; species Aequorivita sediminis. The sequence continues at coordinate 86 of NZ_JAVLSO020000012.1, forward strand.
ACAGATTAATTTGTATCAATTTTATTCATAAAATAACAGTTGCAAAATTCTTCTGGAGCCATTTTAGAACTTTTAGTTTCCTTGTTGTATAATCTATTATAACAATTACGTATATATAGGTGAGTGAAAAAGATTATAAAAATCACTTAAAATATCTATTCAGATGCTAGTACGTAATAATCACATAGTAAACGATTGAAATGAAATTATTCCTTAAAAACATTGTAGTTGCATTAGTGTGTTAAGATTTAATAAAGAGCTAAAATGAGTTTGAAGAAATGATATAACTTTGAATCGTGATTATTAAATGGATGTTATATAGACTTTAAGTATTAACGCAATTAGATTAAAAATTATGAAAAAAATAGTGTACGTATTTATGCTTGCTGCAATTATCTATAGTTGTAAAAACAATTCTAAAAAGGAAGAAACTCAAAAGCCTTCAACAGTAACTCTCGAAGAAAGCGTAGTAAACGCAACTGATAGTATTCAAATAAAAAACATTCAGATTGGTTCGGATACGTCAAACGATAAAAATAAGTTTCACTTGTCTTATCCTAATACTGTGTATGATTTTATTAATAAGAATGAAGAGGAATTCGCGCAGTTGTATTTAACCGAATTTAAAGACGCAGCAAAAAAGATTACCGAAGACGCAGTTGCGGGACTTGATTTTGGTCAGCATTTTGAAATTATAGAAAGTACACCTTCTATTATAGCGTTTTTAATTGAGCGTTACACTTCATACGGAAACAATTATAATTCTCAATATTTCACTCATATTTTTGATGTAAAAGAAAAAAAGAAACTTGAATTCTCCACCATCTTTTCACCACAGGATAACTTTGATAAACTTGCTGCAGTGGCTAAGATGAAAACAAGTGAAATTTTAAGAGAGCGAATAGAATCAATGGAAGGGCTTACTCAGGAGGATAAAGAGGCACTTTGGAAAAATGGCCAAGAAATGATTGACGAGGGTACAAAAGCAAACGATAAAAATTATCACGCTTTTAGCTGGGATGAATCGGGAAACCTGACAATCTATTTTGATAAATATCAGGTTGCTTCAGGGAATCATGGAAATATAGAAATTAAACTTGCTCCAGAATCATATAAACACTTAGTTGCTAAGAAGTATCAATATATTTTTAACCTTCAACCACAAACACAGGAAGAAGACACATCCACCACATCAATTGATGACGACCAATCTACGCCAAAAACATATAAGATTGATTGCAGTAAGGAGCCTTGTATAGCAATTACTTTTGACGACGGACCAGCAACGCACACAACGCAACTTTTAGATATTCTTAGAAAGCACGATGTAAAAGCCACTTTTTTTGTGTTGGGAAAATCGGCAAAAGTTCAAAAAAATACTTTATTAAGAGCTTATAAGGAAGGACATCAAATTGGAAATCACAGTTGGGATCATAAGGATTTAAAAAAACTGTCTGACGAAGAAATAGAAAGCCAGATAGTTAAAACCAATGATGTTATTTCAAATATAACAGGAGAAGAAGTAAATGTTATGCGTCCTCCCTACGGGTCGTTTAACGCCATTGTAAAAAACAAAGCGAATATGCCAATCATTTTGTGGAATTTAGATCCCTTAGATTGGAAAGACCGCAATGCCGAAACTGTCACACAAAGAATAAGTGAAGCCAATAAAAATGGAATTGTTTTAGCTCACGATATTCATAAAACAACCGTAGAAGCAATGCCAGAAGTGATTGCTAATTTAAAGTCAAAAGGATATCACCTAGTTACTGTAGACAACCTATTTGCAGGGAAAGAACTTGTAAATGGTAAAACGTATAGCCGAAGACAATAATTAAGAAATAATAATCAATCTTTCTTTGAGTAATTTAGTTTGCCATCCACTATTCTTGCTGGAGCAGTGTAGGGATGTTCAGTAGCTTTGTTTTCGCTCATTATATGTAGTACTTCCCACCCATCTACTTTTAGAATATCTGAAATTAATGAGCGATGACAGCTCCACCAAACAGCTTCGGCGCACATTATTGCTGTTTGCTGTTCTGCGGCCATATCTTTTAGAGTGTTAAGCGCATGTTTAAAATCTTCGGTTGCCATATAATCTGCATAACCTTTAAATGAATCTAATCGCCAAGCGTCGTTTTCGGAATTGGGAATTGGTTTTCTACGTCCGCCTAAGTCAATGAGGTGGGTGTATTCTATGTTGTTTTCGGGAAGTGATTTTTCTAAACTGTCCTTGTTAAACTGCGGAAATTTTCGGGAACCAGGATAATGCCGAACATCGACAAGAGATTTTATATTGAAGGATTGCAACAATTTTAGAAATTCGTCGAACGTACGGGTTGAGTGTCCTATGGTCCAAATAGTATTCATTATAATATATAATAATAGATTACTACTAAATTTAAGGAATAGAGAAGGAGAGAAGAAGGAAAATAAGCGGTTTAACTTAAGTTTATTAAACTAGAGTTGATGGATTGGTAGTTGGATAATACGTGGAATCGATTTTTTTTGTAAGACGCCTTTTAAATTTACAAAAAGGTTTTAGAAAAGATGTTGTAGATTATGTTTTCGACGACCTAGGTAGGTTGTTGCTGTAGCCAATTGGGATGTAGGCTTTAACTGGTTACAAACTTCAATCCTACAATAGACAATATTAAAGTAGAAAGGAAAAATACTCGCCAGAAGGTAGCGGGTTCGTTGAAATAGAAGATACCTACAAGTACAGTTCCAACTGCTCCAATTCCAGTCCAAACGGCATATGCTGTACCAATAGGTAAAGTTTTTGTTGCTTGAATAAGTAGAAACATACTTATGGCTAAACTAACTAGAAAGCCAAGAAACCAAAGCCTAGATTCTAATCCTGTAGTTTCATTTACTTTTCCTAAACAAGCTGCAAAACCAACCTCAAAGAGACCACCTATAATAAGTAAGATCCAATTCATATTTTACAATGATTTAATAAAATTAAATGTAATAAAAAAAGTCTGACAAAGTTTATCATTCATTATTTTCACTAATGAGTTATGATAAACTTTGCCAGATTTAGAGTGTATTTAATCCCGAATATTTAGAAAATAAACTTATGAATTATGCTCATAGATTTTATCATAAAGGTCTTTATACTGCGCTTTAATAACCTTGCGTTTCATCTTCATTGTTGGCGTTAACTGTCCGTCTTCTATGCTCCAAACATCAGGAGTCATTTCAAATCTTTTCACTCTTTCCCACTTCCCGAAACGCTCGTTATAAAGATCTACTTCTTCTTGAATACGAGCAATTACTTCTTTATTTTTCACCAATTCTTTATTATCGGCAGGTAAGTCGTGGTTTTTCAATTTTCCCCAATCTCGAATAAAATCAAAGTCGGGCTGGATTAAGGCTGCAGGCATTTTTTCACCTTCACCAATCACCATAATTTGTTCAATGAAACGAGATTGTTTCATTTCGTTTTCAATAATTTGTGGAGCGATATATTTCCCACCACTGGTTTTAAACATTTCCTTTTTACGGTCGGTAATCTTAAGGAATCCTTCGCTATCAATTTCCCCAATATCTCCAGTATGGAAGTACCCGCCTTCCATTACTTTTTCAGTTTCTTCTTTATTTTTAAAATATCCCAACATTACTTGAGGGCCTTTAACTAGAATTTCACCATCTTCGGCGATTTTCACTTCGGTTTCTCGTAACGGTTTTCCAACGGTTCCAATTTTAAAACCTTTATTTCGCATATCGTTTACTGCTACCACTGGAGAGGTTTCGGTAAGTCCATAACCCTCCATTACCGGTATTTGAGCAGCGTTAAATACTCGTGCAAGTCTTGGTTGTAATGGAGCACTACCTGAAGCAATAGCCTTGATGTTGCCTCCTAAAGCTTCCCTCCATTTACTGAAGATTAATTTGTTGGCAAGTTTGAGTTGCGATTCGTACCACCAGCCATTCTCGCCGTAAGGTTCATATTTTAACCCTAAATCTATAGCCCAAAAGAATAATTTCTTTTTAATTCCAGTTAGTTCAGTTCCCTTAGTGTAAATTTTATCGTAAACCTTTTCAAGTACACGAGGAACAGCCGTCATTACCTCTGGCTTTACTTCATTTAAATTTTCACTAATTGTTTCAAGCGATTCAGCAAAATATAGTTCTACACCACAATACTGATACATATAGTGTAACATTCTTTCGTAAACGTGGCATACGGGTAAAAAGCTAAGTCCTTTAGATTTTCCCATTACAATAGGAAGACGCTCCGAACTAAATTTAGCATTACTCGCAATATTTTTGTGAGAAAGCATTACACCTTTAGGCTTTCCTGTAGTGCCAGATGTATATATTAAGGTAGCAAGATCATTTTCATCAATTGCCGCTTTTCTTTTATCTAATTCATCTTGATTGCTTTCATCTTTTCCTGCTTCCAGTACTTCCGACCAATTTTTTGCTCCTTTTATCTCATTAAAAGTATAAACTTCTTTTAGTTTAGGAACATTGCTTTTTATGGCCATCACTTTGTTGTAAACCTCTTCATCTGAAACAAAACAATAAACAGATTCACTATGATTTAAAACGTATTCATATTCGTCTTCAGAAATAGTAGGATAAATGGGAACATCTTGTGCTCCAGTTTGCATAATACCGATGTCGCATACATTCCACTCTGTTCTGTTGGTAGAAGAAATAAGCGCAACCTTGTCATTTGGTTGAACCCCCATTTTTATTAAAGCACGGCTTATGGCATTTGCTTTATCGATATATTCTTGTGTAGAAGTAGATTTCCATACTCCATTATACTTTGTAACAAGCGCATTTTCTTGAGGGTATTGTTTAAGTTGATAATATGGGAAATCAAAAAGTCTTTTTGGATCAGTCATAGTGTAGAATTATTGTATGTGCAAAATAGTGAAATTATTCGATATTCTATATTTACTATTTTGAAAGTAAATATAATTATAAAAATAAATCTATAAATCGAAGCACTGGGTTTATTACTATCTTAGCAGATTCTTTGTTTGCTAAGTTATTTCAAATTTTTACAACATAAAAACTGAATCTATAATAAGACTAATCGCCGAGATAATTTAGCTAACTACAATTGATATCACACAAATTCTAATTTATTGAACTATGAAGCTTCTTAAATATTTAGCTCTTAATTTATTTTGTTTAACCTTTTTTATTTCCTGCGATAATTCTCAAGAAAAAGTTTCTGAAGACAAGGAATTTAAAGTCGATTTTGAAACCTACACTCTAGATAATGGTTTACAAGTTATCTTTCATATAGACCGTTCAGACCCTGTGGTTGCGGTAGCTTTAACAAGTCACGTAGGTTCAGCTAGAGAAATTGAAGGGAGAACTGGTTTTGCACATTTATTCGAACACTTGCTATTCTTAGAATCTGAAAATCTTGGAAAAGGCGGACTTGATAAATTAAGCGCTCGTATTGGAGGCTCTGGCGCAAATGGGTCTACTAGTAGAGATAGAACAAATTATTTCCAAACCGTGCCGAAAGATGCTTTAGAAAAAATGATTTGGGCAGAAGCTGATAAACTTGGCTTCTTTATCAATACAGTTACAGAACAAGTCTTGGCAAAAGAAAAGCAAGTGGTAAAAAATGAAAAACGCCAAAGAGTAGACAATGCTCCATACGGTCATAATTTTTACGTAATTCATAAAAACCTATATCCAGAAGGGCATCCTTATAGCTGGGAGGTAATTGGGTCTTTGGAAGATCTTCAAAATGCAACCCTTCAAGACGTAAAAGATTTCTATAACCGTTGGTATGTTCCTAATAATGTAACGCTTACTATTGCTGGAGATATTGATATTGATCAGGCAAAAGAATGGGTGGATAAATATTTCGGTGAAATTAAACGCGGCGAGGATATTCCTAAAATGGAAAAACAAGCTGTTACGCTTTCTGAAACTAAAAGGCTGTATTACGAAGATAACTTTGCGCGTGTACCTCAATTAACGCTTACTTGGCCTGGGGTTTACCAATATCATCCAGATTCGTATGCTTTAGAGGTTTTAGCTACCTATTTGGCAAAAGGGAAGAAAGCACCCTTATATCAAACACTAGTGGAAGATAAGAAGTTAACCGACCAAGTGGATAGTTATCAATACAATTCTGAAATTGCGGGTCAGTTTATGATGCAGGTTACAGCGTTTCCAGATACAAACTTGCAAGAGGTATTAGAAGGAATAGAGGTTGGGTTAGAAAAATTTGAAGCGGAAGGGATTTCTGAAGCCGATTTAGATAGAATTAAAGCAGGGCAGGAGACTGCTTTTTATCAAGGACTTTCCAGTGTATTAGGAAAGGGGTTTCAGTTAGCTCAATATGAAATATTTGCAGGAGACCCTGGATTTGTAAATCAAGATGTGAAAAATATTCTTGCAGTTACGCCTGATGATGTAATGCGCGTTTACAACCAATATATTAAAGGAAAAAATTATGTAGCTACTAGCTTTGTTCCTAAAAATCAGAAAGCTCTAGCACTTACAGATTCAAAACTAGCAGATGTAGTAGAAGAGCCAATTGTTGAAGGTGCTGAAGAAAGTTTTGATTCAAACGTAGTTGCTGACTATGAGAAAACCCCTTCAAGTTTCGATAGAAGTGTGGAGCCTCCTTATGGTGAAAGTCCAGATGTAAAAGTTCCAGAAGTATGGAAAGACGAATTGTCTTCGGGGATTAAATTGTTTGGAATAGAAAACAATGAAGTGCCTTTGGTGCAATACAGAATTCAACTTGATGGCGGAATGCTTTTAGAAAATCCAAGTAAGATTGGTGTTTCAAATTTGCTAGCAGGTCTAATAACTCAGGGTACTGCAACAAAAACTCCTGAAGAACTAGAAAATGCAATTGAAAGTCTCGGGGCAACTATAAATACAGTAGCTACAAAAGAAGCTATAATGATTTATGGAAATACATTGGCTAAGAATTATGATAAAACGATGAATCTTATTCAAGAAATTCTACTTCAGCCAAGATGGGATGAAAAGGAATTTCAACTTCAAAAGCAGAGTGTTTTAAGTCAAATTGAACGTCAAAAAGCCAATCCAAATAGTATTGCAGGTATTAAGTTCGATAAGTTAATTTACGGTGAAAACAACATCTTATCGCACGACAATATTGGAACTAAGGAGTCTGTAGAGGCTATTACTTTAGAAGATTTAAAAACATATTACAACACATATTTCTCACCAAACATTACTAAAGTTCTTGTAGTGGGTGCTGTGTCACAAGCTGAGGTTTCACGTTCATTAACGTCACTTAACAATAAATGGGCGCCTATAGAAGTATCGTTTCCTAAAATAGCTGAAATTAAAAACCCTGAAGCTTCAAAAATTTATTTTTATGATTTCCCTGGTGCGAAACAATCTATTCTTAATTTTGGTTACCCGGCTATCCCAGCTACTCACGCCGATTTTTATCCTGCTAGCTTAATGAATTACCGATTAGGCGGTGGTGGTTTTGCGTCGCAACTAACTCAGGAATTGCGTGAGGGTAAGGGTTACACCTATGGTGTTCGCTCTGGGTTTACAGGCACAAGTATTGAAGGCACATTCTTGTTAAGCAGTGGTGTGCGTTCTAATGTTACTTATGAGTCCACAGCCTTAATAAAAGAGATTTTAGATAACTATGGTAAGAATTTCAATGAAAATGACTTAAAAATTACCAAAGGCTATATGCTAAAAAGTGGAGCAAGAGCTTTTGAAACATTAAATAGCAAGTTGTCTATGCTTTCAAATATTAGCAATTACGATTACCCAGTTGATTATGCGAAACAACGCGAAGCCACTGTTAAAGCATTGACAGTAGAAGAAGTTAAAGCGTTAGCTGAAAAATATATTCGTCCAGAGAAAATGATATATGTAATAGTGGGCGATGCAGCAACTCAATTGGATAAACTAGACCAACTAGGGTTAGGAAAACCAGTGCTTTTGAATGAGTAAATAATAGAATGATTATTGCGAGAATTAAACTTGCAGGGATTAAAAAAACCGTTTACATAAATTTTGTAAACGGCTTTTTTAATGTTTAAAGAGTAAATCTATTTCTTTTCAATCCATTTTCTAGCATTAACTAAAGCTTCAACCCAAGGAGAAACCTTATCATCTTTTCTGTCTTCTGGGTAGTATGCCCAATTCCAAGGGAAAGTAGAACGCTCTAAGTGAGGCATCATTACTAAATGGCGACCTGTTTTATCAGTCATCATAGCAGTATTGAAATCACTTCCGTTTGGATTTGATGGCAATTTATCATAACCGTATTTTGCAACAATATTGTAGTGGCTTTCCTGTTTTGGGAAACTGAATTTTCCTTCCCCGTGAGCCGACCAAATACCTAATGTACTTCCTGCCATAGATGAAAGCATCACTGAATTATTCTCCTGAATCGTTACCGAAGTAAATACACATTCAAATTTATTGGTGTCGTTATGAAGCATTTTTGGTTTTTCTTCATCTTCAGGATTAAGTAATCCTAACTCCACAAATAACTGACATCCGTTACAAACACCTAAAGATAATGTGTCGTCTTTAGCAAAGAAATTCTTTAAAGCCTTGTTTGCTTTTTCGTTGTAAAGGAAAGCTCCAGCCCAACCTTTAGCACTTCCTAGGACATCACTGTTACTAAATCCACCAACGGCAACTAGAAATTGTATGTCATCAAGATCTTCACGACCTTCAATAAGATCGGTCATATGTACATCTTTTACATCAAATCCTGCCAGGTGCATCATATAAGCCATTTCACGCTCACTGTTACTTCCTTTTTCACGGATTACAGCTGCCTTAGGTCTCGACTGCGCTCGACCTGACATTGTCTCCTCGAGCGCAGTCGAGAGGTTGCCTGTGAAATTCTTTGGAAACTCGAAAGTTAATGGCTGATTTTTATAATTGTCAAAACGTTCCTTAGCCAATGCTTCGCCGCTTTGATTTCTGTCTAATAAATATGAAGTTTCATACCAGGCATCACGCATTTCAGGGATGCTGAATGAAAGTTCCTCATTGTTATTTTTAATTTTAAGGGTTTCGTTATTTGAAACTGTTCCAATCTTTTTGAAATCGATATTGTTTTCAGATAGAAGTTTTTCAACTGAAGCATCTTCAGTAGCTTGAATTACAAGACCTGCATTTTCAGCGAAAAGGACTTTTACAGAATCACTTTCATTTAAACTTGAAAGGTCAAGGTCTGCTCCAAGATTAACATTGGCAAAACACATTTCTAATAAAGTAGTAATCAATCCACCTGAAGCAACATCGTGTCCCGCAAGAATTTTACCACCCTTGATTAAACCTTGTAAGGTATTGAAAACGCTCTTTACGTATTCAGCACTTTTTACATCTGGTGCTTCGTTCCCGATAGCGTTTAAAATTTGTCCAAACGATGATCCGCCTAGTTTAAAATTGTCTTGAGAAACATTGATATAGTAAATGCTACCACCACCGTTCTGAAGAACAGGCTCCACTATTTTTTGAATTTCGTTACAGTTTCCTGCAGCCGAAATAATTACAGTTCCTGGAGAAATAACTTCTTCATTCTTGTATTTCTGTTTCATTGAAAGGGAATCTTTTCCGGTTGGAACATTGATTCCTAAATCAATTGAAAAATCTGAAACAGCTTTAACAGCTTCGTAAAGTCTTGCGTCTTCCCCTTCGTTATTACAAGGCCACATCCAATTTGCTGAAAGTGAAACACTTTTTAAACCATCTTTTAATGGAGCCCAAACAATATTGGTTAGAGACTCGGTAATAGCATTGCGCGATCCTGCAGCAGGGTCTATTAAGGCTGTTAATGGTGAATGCCCAATAGAAGTGGCTACACCCTCTTTACCTTGATAATCTAAAGCCATTACACCGCAGTTGTTTAAAGGTAATTGTAATTGCCCAACGGTTTGTTGTTTTGCAACACGACCCGTTACACAACGGTCAACCTTATTGGTAAGCCAATCTTTACAGGCTACTGCTTCTAATTGTAGCACTTGTGTAACGTACTCTTTTATTTTTGAAGTTTCGTAAACAGAGTTTTTATAGTTTCTATTTACGGTTTTGTCTTTCATTATTGTTTTTGGGGAGCTACCAAACATATCTTCAAGCGCAAAATCCATAGGTTTTTTGCCGTCTTTGTTTTCAAAACAGAAACGTTGGTCGCCAGTAACTTTCCCTACTTCGTACATAGGAGAACGTTCGCGGTCTGCAACTTTTTTAAGGTTTTGGATGTCTTTATCACCAATAACTAAGCCCATTCGCTCTTGGCTTTCATTTCCCATTATTTCTTTGTCGGATAGGGTAGGGTCGCCAATAGGAAGTTTGCTTATTTCTATACGTCCACCAGTTTCTTCAACTAGTTCACTTAAACAGTTTAAGTGTCCTCCTGCACCGTGGTCGTGAATAGAAACAATTGGGTTGTGGTCGCTTTCCACCATTGCTCGAATAGCATTGGCAGCACGTTTTTGCATTTCTGGGTTACTACGTTGAATTGCATTTAGTTCAATGCCGCTGCTAAATTCACCTGTATCTGCCGAAGAAACCGCGGCACCACCCATTCCAATTCGGTAGTTATCACCACCTAAAATTACAATATTATCACCTTCTTGAGGTTTGTCTTTTATTGCTTGACTTGCTTTTCCGTAACCGATACCACCAGCAAGCATTATCACTTTGTCGAAACCTAATTTACGAGCGTCTTCTTCGTGCTCGAAAGTAAGAACAGATCCAGCAATTAATGGTTGACCGAATTTGTTTCCAAAATCGGAAGCTCCATTACTAGCTTTAATTAAAATATCTAAAGGCGTTTGGTAAAGCCAATCGCGTTCTTTCATAGCTTTTTCCCAAGGACGATCTTCGTTTAGTCTTGAATAAGAGGTCATATAAACCGCTGTTCCCGCAAGTGGTAAAGAACCTTTTCCTCCTGCCAAACGATCGCGAATTTCACCACCACTTCCAGTGGCAGCACCGTTAAAAGGCTCTACTGTAGTTGGGAAGTTGTGCGTTTCAGCTTTTAATGAAATTACACTGTCGAAATCTTTTTCTTCGTACCAATCTGGCTTATCGGCACTTTTTGGAGCCCATTGTTTTACCTTAGGTCCTTTTACAAAAGCTACGTTATCTTTATATGCAGAAACAATGTCGTTCGGGTTTTCAGATGAAGTCTTTTTAATAAGTTTGAATAGGGAAGAAGGCATTTCTTTTCCGTCTATTTCAAATACGCCGTTAAAAATTTTATGACGGCAATGCTCACTATTTACTTGGCTGAAACCAAAAACTTCACTATCGGTAAGCTTTCTACCTATCTTTTTTGATAAGTTTTCGAGATATTCAACTTCTTCAGCATTTAGCGCTAACCCCTCTTTTTCGTTGTATTCAGAAATATTTTCAATTTCTAAAATTGGTTCAGGTTGCACGTTAATGTCAAAAATTTCTTGGTTCAGTTCCTGAAATTTTTGAGAAATCATTGGGTCGAAGGCCTCTTTTACCGTCGAACTATTGTGAAACTCTTCAATACGAATCACACCTTCAATCCCCATGTTTTGGGTGATTTCAACGGCGTTAGTACTCCAAGGAGTAATCATAGCGGCGCGAGGCCCAATAAAAAAATCCGACGTGTTTGTGGATAGGACGGATTCCGCTAACTTAGCCTGATTGCCAAAAAGCCATTCTAGCTTTTTCGTGTTTTCCTCTGAAATTATTCCGTGGGTTTGAACTGCAAAAACAGTGTTTTCTACGTTACCAAAAAAGTGAATCATCTATTTTAATTTTGAAGCTGCAAAGTTAACTATTTTAAAGGATAATCTATTTATCAAAAAAGCTTCAAAATACTCTAATTATCATTTTTAATTAACAACAAATGGTTTTCTTGAAGTTCTAGAGGTATAAAATAGAAAAGAGCAGACTTTTGCCTGCTCTTTTCTTATATAAAATCAATCTTTTTTATGCCTTCTTTTGTAATAAAGAAATATAAAAACCATCAAAACCACTTTTACTTGGCAAGATTCTCTCTTCGTTTAATAACGTAAAATCTTTTCCAGCTTCACTAGCTAAAAATGCTTTCACTTGTAATTCATTTTCTGAAGGTAGGATAGAGCAAGTAGCATAAACTAAATCACCACCTGGCTTTACCATTCTAGAGTAACTTTCTAATAAATCCTTTTGTGTAGCTCTAATTTTATCTAAAAACTCAGGCTGAAGTTTCCACTTAGCATCAGGGTTTCTTCTTAAAACTCCTAATCCAGAACAAGGAGCGTCAATTAAAACCTTATCGGCCTTTTCTATCAACTTCTTTATAACTTTTGTGGAATCAATTACTCGAGTTTCGATATTAAAAATATCGTTTCTTCGAGCTCTACGCTTGAGTTCGTTAAGTTTATTCTCGTAAATATCCATTGCAATTAGCTGGCCTTTGTTTTCCATCATGGTTGCAATATGAAGGCTTTTTCCGCCCGCCCCGGCACAAGCGTCAATAACGCGCATTCCAGGTTTTGGGTCTAGCATAGCCGCTACTTTTTGTGAAGAAGCATCTTGTACTTCAAACAAACCATTTTTAAAAGCATCTGTAATAAATACATTTGCACGCTCTTTAAGTTTTAAAGCATCTGGGTAACCCTTTATTGTTTCAGTTTCAATGTCGAGGTCCGCTAATTCATTTTGCAATGCATCAACGGTAGTTTTTAAAGTGTTTACGCGTAAAACAACGTCGGCTTGCTTGTTTAGGGCTGCAATTTCCTTATCCCATTTCTTACCTAATTCTTTTTCGCCTAGCTCATCCATCCAATCTGGAATAGATTCGCGGTATTTTCTAATTTTAGAAAGTTCGTCAAATCTTCCTTTTATTCGACGGGTAGGAGTATCTTCAAATTGTTTCCATTCTGGAATTTTAATTCCGTTTAAGGTTGCCCAAACAGTAAATAATCTAAAAAGATTAGGACGATCAAAAGGTTCGCGTACTTCAGCAATTTCTGAATATAGGCGTTTCCATCTTACAATATCATAAGTGGTTTCTGCAATAAATGCTCTGTCTCGCGCACCCCAACGTTTATCACGTTTTAAAGTGCCTCTTAATACTTTATCGGCTTGTTTATTTTCATTGAAAATAAGGTGAAGGGAATCAATAGTAGCGAATACTAGGTTTCGGTGTAATTTCATTTAATAGGGTATTCAATTTATACAACACAAAACCAGATTAATAAATAAAATTACTTCTGAAATTTGTGCTTGACTTTAAGGCTTTCAATCAGTTGAAAACTTTTGCGAGTGCAAAGGTATCTCTTTGAAACTGAAATTGAAACTTAAATCGAAATCAAAAAAAAATTTTATAATCTATTTTTTACAATTAACTATAAAAAAAAATTAGAACTCAAGTATGTTTTCAGTTTATCTGATGTTCTCAAGCATTTATAAATAGGTTATGGTACTTGATATTTTAGAATGTTTACTTTTGCCAAAAATTTTACAAATGCGATTTCTTTTTATTCTAGTAGCTGCTTTTTCATTAGTTTCTTGTAATTCTAAACCTGAAGTAGAATTTAATTCTGTTGACATTACGCCAGTTTTTATAGACAGTTTAAGTATTCGCGCTATTCAACCCTTAGATGAAAACAGAATTTGGTTTGCAGCAGATCAAGGAAAAGTTGGTTTAATAGACGGTGACACTCCAAAGTTAGCTGTAATTAAGTATGAAGATACCTTACTTCATTTTAGATCTATAGCAACAACAAACGAAGCGGTTTTTGTCTTGAGTATCGCTAATCCTGCAGTGCTTTATAAAATTGGTTTTGATGGAAAAGATGCAACCAACATAGAAGAGGTATATTCAGAGAAAAATGAAAATGTTTTCTACGACTCGATGAGGTTTTGGAATGATATGGAAGGGATTGCAATTGGCGATCCTACTGAAGACTGTATGTCTGTAATAATTACACGCGATGGTGGAAATTCTTGGCAAAAATTATCTTGTGAAAATCTTCCAAAGGTAGAAAAAGGTGAAGCAGCATTTGCGGCAAGCAATAGTAATATTGCGGTTTATAAAGATAATGCTTGGGTGGCAACGGGTGGTAAAAAAGCTCGAATTATGCATACTTCTGACAAGGGGAAAACTTGGGAAGTATACAATACGCCAATTATTCAAGGGCAAGCGATGACTGGAATTTATGCTGTTGATTTCTTAGATGAAAAGAACGGTGTGATTTTCGGTGGAAATTGGGAAGACAAGGCGTTTAATGAAGGGAACAAGGCCATTACTAAAGATGGCGGTAAAACTTGGAAATTGATCGCAAATGGAAAAGATCCAGGGTATCGCTCTTCTGTAAAATATGTACCAGGCACAAAAGGGCAAGGGCTAGTTGCGGTAGGTTCGACTGGAATTTCGTTTAGCGGTGATGGCGGTAAAAACTGGAAGGAACTATCAAAAGTTGGTTTCTTCGCTATTGAATTTGTTAACGATAGTGTAGCTTTCGCTTCGGGCAATAAAAGAATTTCCAAATTAGTATTTAAAAAGTAGCAACATAATTTCTTCAGTTTTCAGGCTTAATTTCTATATTTTTAGCTCTAATGCATTAGTTCTCTGAACAATTGAAGGTTTGTGTTTAAAAACCCCTTATAGCCATTAACAATTACTTAGTACCCTTTTAAGAATAATTTAGGGGATCATATATATCATTTCAAAATATAGGCCGTTCTAGAAGTTATAAGTCAAACTAATTCTAAAACCTAAACTTATGAATTTGATTAAAAATTTTAAAAAACCCTTATTCGCAATTGCTCTAGCGGGCGCATTTACAGCGTGCTCAGACGATGACGATTCATTGTCTGTTGAAGATGGAAATGGAAAACTTGGCATTTATGCTTCAGCCAACTATTCTCCAGACGCAGGTAAAAGTACCGTCTTAGATGGTCCAGTAGTTGCATTGTCTAAGTTCTTAATTAATTTAGAAGAAATTGAGTTGGAGTACGATGATATCATCGGCGATGACAACTTCTATAATAGTGAAGAAGAGATTGAATTAAAAGGTCCTTTTGAGCTGGATTTATTATCCCCAACTCTAGTGGTTATTACTGTAGTAGATGCACCTAATGGTCGTCTTGAAGAAATCGAATTCGAATTTGATAAAAACGAAAATCCAGATAGCGAAATTTATGAGCAGAGTATAAAAATGGAAGGAACCATAGACGGAATTCCATTTGTCTTCTGGCATGATTTTGAAGAGGAACTAGAAGTAGAGTTCGACGAAGGAGAAACAAATACTGTTATATCAAACGATCAGAATAGTGTTGTTATTAACTTCGACCTAAACAGTGTTTTTGATGCTACAACGGGTGTAGACCTTTCAAACGCAGTTGATGGAAATGGAGATGGGATTATTGAAATTAGTCCTAATGACCAAGACGGAAACCGCGATATTGCAGAAGCAATGAAAGAACATATTAAAGATAAAATTGATTTACTTGACGATTAATCTAGTAAACAAATAATTCCAATTTTATTACCGGCTCCAATTTGGAGCCGGTTTTTTTATGATTATCACTTTCATAAAAAATTTAGGTTTTCTATCGTAGTTTACTAATTATTTATTTTTTATTTAAAAATTTCATTTGTAAAAATCACATTATATTTTTTTTACAAATTTTATATTCTAATAATTTGATTGTTCGTTCCTTATCACAATTATCAAATAAAAAAATCGGACTTTTTAATCGTTTAAAACACGTTAATAGCCTTTAAATCCGAACATTTTCATTTTGGATTCTGATATATTAATGACATATTTGGTGAAATTTTAATAATTAAACCAATATAATGAAGAACAAATTACTTAAAAAAGGGTCAATTTTATTAGCGTTGATGATTTCATTCGCTATGACCCAAACAATGAATGCCCAATACTGTGTTCCCGAAGGAACAAATTCAGATCGATTTATTGATAATTTTTCAACAACTAATGGAGTTGAAAACATTTCAAACTTAGGCAGTGGATTTTCAACTGGTGGTTATGGCGATTTTTATGATACTCATACCTTATCACAAACTGCAGGAGGTTCAGTTGATTTTTCTGTAGATATTGAAGATGAAACTGCTGGATTTAGAGTTTGGGTCGATTGGAATCAAGATGGAGTTTTTGATGTAGCTAACGAAGTTGCATACACATCATCATCATACGATACAAGTCATTCTGGAACTATTAGCATACCTGCTAGTGCCTTAGAAGGAGAAACTAGAATGAGAATTGTGAGCCATTGGCTAAGTTCTTCTGGCGATGTTGACCCTTGTGTAACAGGTTTTACTTATGGAGAATTTGAAGACTATAAGTTTATAGTAACTGCCTTGAGTGCATGTACTGGAACCCCAGATGGAGGTGTTTCGTCGGTAGATCCAACATCTGGTAACCCAGGCTCTACGTATACTGTATCAGCCCAAAACTATACAGTTGCCGGTGATATGACGTACTTATGGCAATCTAATACAAACAACGCAGGTTGGGAGGATCACGGTACAGCATCTGCTTTTTATGAAGATTTTACAGCAACAGCGTCTAGCGAAATAGGAGATATTACAGAATGGAGATTAGAAGTAACGTGTACTGCATCTGGAGAAACTTCTTACTCGGATGTATCGACTTTCTCAACAGAAATTTCATACTGTGGCGCTAGTAGTAGCACTGTTGAAGCAATTTCTAAAGTAGTTTTTGCAGGAATCGATAACGATTCGCCAGTGTCTAGTACTGAAGGATATGAAGATTTTACTGCTATTGTAGCGCAAGTTGAAGCTGGTGAAACTTATAGCTTTGCAGCTGAAGGTAATACAGGTGGAAATTTCACAAATTACTTTTCTGTGTGGATTGATTGGAACCAAAATGGTGAATTCGAAACAACCGAATTTGTAGAAATAGGTTCAATTGTAAATTCGAATGGAACAGATGGACAGCAAGCAATTAATGATATTGTTGTTCCTAGTGATGCGCTTGAAGGTGAAACTCGCATGCGAATCAGAAAAAACTTTAACTCTCCTTCTTCAAACCCTTGTGGAACAAATACCTATGGCCAAGTAGAAGATTATACGGTTAATGTTGTTGGTGCTGCGCCTTTCCCGAGTCCTTATTGCGAAATTGAAGATGCTGCTGATGTAATTGTTGAAGAAATTACTAAAGTTGAATTTGCAGGAACAACTATTACAAACGAAGATACAACTTCTGTATTAGTAGATAAAACCGATATTGTTGTGAATGTTACAGCAGGTGAAACGTATACACTTAGCGTAGAAGGTAATACTTATGGCGACTTTGAAACCAATATTGTTGCATTTATAGACTGGAATCAAAATGATATATTAGACGATTCAGGTGAGGTTTATGAATTGGGAACTTTACAAAACTCGACTGGTGACGATGGAATTTCAGTGAGTATGGACATTTTAGTTCCGTCTGATGCTGTAGTTGGAGGTACAAGAGTTAGAATCACAAAAACTTATTTTGACGATCTTTCAGAGGCAATTGTTACCCCTTGTGGTATTCAATTTGATCCGTTCGGAATGGGAATTGAATCAGGTTATGGACAGGCTTTAGATTTCTCATTAGAAGTTGAAGAAGCTAGTACCGTAGATTGTTCAGGAACTCCTGAAGCTGGTATCGCAACGGTTACTCCAGAAGAAGGTGAGGTTGATACTGAATACACTGTTGCTGCTGCTGGATTTACAACCGGAAATGGATTGGAATACCAATGGCAATCTAATACTGATGGCGCTGGATGGGTAAATGAAGGAGCTGCATCTGATACTTTCGCTACATATTTAGCAACTGCACCTTCAGTAAGTGGAGTTACTGTTGAGTGGAGATTAGAGGTTACTTGTACTTTATCGTCTGAAACAGCATATTCTGAAATTGCAACGTTTACCACTATAGAGACTTCTCTTTACTGTATTCCTACATTAGATTGTAGTGATGGAGATAATATTGTAAACGTAACTTTCCAAGAGATAGATAATACTACAGACTGTAGTGCTGGCGGATATGGCGATTACACTTCAATGGCTGCAACCGTTGAGGCTGGTGGTACTTACCCAATTTCTGTAACTGTTGGTGATGGATGGGATGTTGAATCGGCTTCAGTTTGGATTGATTTTGATAACAGTGGAAGTTTTGATGAAAATGAATTCTTTTACATTGGAACAGGAACTGGAGAAACTCTAACCGAGAATATTGCTATTCCTGCAGATGCTGCAGATGGAAACTACAGAATGAGAGTTCGTGTAGCAGCAGTTCCAGATACAGATGCTACTTGGGATATGTCTTGTGATGAAGATCAAGGTTATGGTGAAACTGAAGATTATACAGTTACCGTAGATGGTGTAGCAGGAATTAATGACTACACAAGTTCTAATTTCACATACTTCCCTAACCCAATGGAAAATGATTTAAACATTTCTTCCAATAAAAACATTGAGTCTATTTCGGTGTATAACTTGTTAGGACAAGTTGTGATGAATAATGTAAATTTTGCAGCTGGTAAAGTTGATGTTTCTTCACTTTCTACAGGTACCTTCTTATTCCGTGTTACTTTTGAAGACGGAGTAGTTGAGAACTTTAAAGTTTTGAAGAAGTAAGAAATACTTTTAGACTGTTTATTATAAAGCTGCCCTACATAGGGCAGCTTTTTATTTAAAGGCATTTTATATAATATCTAACTCATTATTTCCAAATATTCTAATTGTTCTACTTATATATAATGAATATATTTGGTAATAAATTAACAATAAAACCTAAGTAATGAATATTAAACTACTCAAAAAACAATCATTAATTTTATTTTTAGCTTTTTTATTGTCTGTTTCGTATAATAGTTATGGGCAGGTTCTAGATAATTCTTTAAACTCAAACGAAATGGTAACCCTAGACTGTGGCCAAGGGGATGACAGCAATAATTTTGAGAATGGAAAGGAAATTGCAGGTGCAGAAATCATAAGACATGCAGACGATTTTGACGTTGCCCCCAACAATACTTTAAATATCCGTTCTGTAGAGTTAAATATAATGACCCTACAACCTATAAATACTTTAGACTTAACATTTTATAACGACGACAATGGTTCTCCTGGTAGTACAGTTCTGGAGACAATTACTGGTCTTGAGCCATATGCACAAGTGCCAATAGGATTTGCCTTTAACGCCTATAGTGTTTATACAGTTATGGTAGAAGTAGATTTAACTTTTGAAGGAGGTACTACTGGAGCTAAATATTGGATGGAACCCGTAGGACAAAATAGCAGCATTGAGGTTTATTGGGAGGTTAACACCTCGGGAACTTTAGGGAAACCAATACACGGTAGAGCTGGAGGTCCATGGATTGAAAGCACAGATGGAGCACAAGGAGTTTTTAAATTACATTGCGAGGTTGCTAGCCCACCACCATTCGAGTGTATGTTTGATATTAATGGTTTATTAGAACCAATTACTAGAGTTGCAATGGCCGATGTAGATAATACATCGTCTCCAACCAGTACAGTACCTTTAGAAGATTTTACTAGTACAGTAATCAATGCTGAAGTAGGAGCTTCAATCGAAGTTGCACTAGAAGGAAATACTGAAGGACCTTACGAAAACTTTTTCACTGTATTTATAAACACAGCTGGAACAGGAGAGGAGTGGAGTACTTTTGAGGCTTTTGAGATTGGTTCTATTAATGGATCTACAGGTACAGATGGACAGCAAGCAACTGCAACAATTACTTTGCCTAATAGTTTAGAAGAAGGGGAATATCTTTTACGAGTAGTAAAGAATTTTGATATTTCACCATTAGACCCTTGTGTAAATTACGCTTATGGACAAGCTGAAGACTATACTCTTAATATTGGTAACATTGTTGGAATTAATGATTTTTCAAATTCAATTTTTTCTTATTACCCCAATCCAATGGAGGATGAATTAATTATAAATTCTAAAGAAGATATTGAAACTATCTCAGCTTTTAATCTACTAGGTCAGGAGGTTTTGAGCAGTCAAAAAATTGCTAATGGGAAGGTGAACGTTTCTAAGCTTGTAACAGGAACTTATATTTTTAAAATTACTTTTGAAAACGGAACTACTGAAAACATTAAAGTTGTAAAAAAGTAATTTTTATTTGAATGCTTTCAATAATTTAAGCTGTCCGAGTTAAAGGGCAGCTTTTTTTATTGAAGGATTTTTTAAAATATAAACACCTAATGGCCAATTATTGTAGTAAAACTGACCTTTTCATATCAAAAGCTAAACTGATATAAGTGCTGTTGTTGAATTCAAACTCATCTATAATTACCCAGCCTAATTTTTTAGTGTGTGCTTTTATCGAAATTATATTCACTTTATTTATAAAAGTAATAGCGATAGGATATTTCTTATAAAACTCAATTCTCATCTCCTCAAAAAGCTGATTGAGTAAGCCAGTTCTTCTGTGTTTTTTATCTATACAGATAGGTCCGTATTGGAAAGTGTTTTCGGTGGTCATTTTACTTCCATTGAAAGAAAGTTGAGGCAATCGGGCAATCATTAGCTTGAAAATATTCCATTGTTCAAAATACTTCCAACTTCCAGCGAAAGCATAGGCTACAACTTCGTTAGTTTCATTTTCTGCGACAAATAATCCTTTAAGACTGATTATCTCTTCCAATTGAGAAGTTGAAAAAGGAGTCGTTACAAAACCTTGCTTCCGTTCTTCTTCACTTAAGTTGCGATATAAATACTTCTCCTGAAGTAAAAGAACGCCTTCAATGTCATGCTTATAAGCCAATCTCGTATTTATCACAACTTCAAAATTTAGAATGAGAACTACTACCCAGCTATTTCTTCTTCTTTTTTATTGTTCGGCAACACAGTTTGAAGTATTACTGCAATAGCCATTACAATTACACAACCAACTAAGTTAAGCCATAAATATGGCATTAAATCGATATACCAGAAGTAGATTATTATTACTTGAGTAATGAGCGCTGCAATGAAAACTGCTTTGCTACGCACATATTTTATAAAGAAGGCTAGTAGGAATATTCCTAAAACGTTTCCATAAAAAATAGATCCGATAATATTTACCAACTGAATAAGGTTGTCAAACAAATTGGCTGTACACGCTACACCAATAGCAATTACTCCCCAAAGAAGCGTAAAGCCTCGTGAAGCTGCAACGTAATGCTTTTCACGTTTCCCTGGTACATTTCTTTTGTAAAGGTCTATAGTAGTTGTACTTCCTAAAGCATTCAGCTCTGAAGCAGTCGATGACATTGCTGCACTTAAAATAACAGCTAATAATAAACCAATTAGTCCGCGTGGAAGGTTTGTTAAGATAAAATGTATAAAAACGTAATCCTTATCGTTAGTTTCAGCATTAGGATTAGCTTTCTTAATGAGTGAAACCGATTGATCGCGAAGTTGTTGTTCACTCTTGTTCAAATCTTTTATCTCCTGCGCGATCCTTTGTTTTTCAGCATTCGTCTCTGCTTTTGCATAGTTTAATTGTGCTGAATTTAATTGTAAATCAAGCGCACTTTTCTCCGCTTCTAATGCAGTGTATTCATTTGAATATTTCGATTGTTTAACATCTTTAACTGCCGAAGGATTAAAGTGAAGGGGAGAGCTGTTAAACTGATAAAAAACAAAAACCATGATACCTACAAGCAGAATAAAAAACTGCATTGGCACCTTTAGCATACCATTCATAATTAGGCCCATTTGGCTTTGCTTAACACTTTTTCCAGACAGATATCGCTGCACCTGACTTTGATCTGTACCGAAGTATGAGAGAGCTAAGAAGGAACCTCCAATAATTCCACTCCAAAATGTGTAACGATTATCAAAATCGAATGAAAAATCAAGAATGTCCATTTTACCGTTAGCACCTGCAATTTCTAGTGCTTTAGTAAATGTTATGTCTAGCGGTAGGTAGTTGAGAATTAAAAGAAACGCAATCAACATTCCAAAGAAAATCACAGCCATTTGTTGCTTTTGTGTAACACTAACGGCCTTGGTTCCACCACTTACCGTATAGATTATAACTAATACTCCAATTATAATATTTAAGTAAATAAGGTTCCATCCTAGAACAGCTGATAGAATAATAGAAGGCGCAAAAATGGTAATTCCACAGGCCAAACCTCGTTGTATCAAAAATAGAATTGCAGTAAGTGTTCTAGTTTTTTTGTCGAAACGACTTTCAAGGTATTCGTAAGCTGTATAAACGTTGAGTTTGTGATAAATAGGAATAAAAACCAAGCAAATAATTACCATTGCTATAGGCAATCCAAAATAGAATTGCACAAAGCCCATCCCGTCGTGAAAAGCTTGCCCGGGAGTAGAAAGAAAAGTAATCGCACTGGCTTGTGTAGCCATTACACTTAACCCTATTGTCCACCAATGAGCGTTGTTTCCACCTTTTAAATAATCTCCCGTGTCTTTTTGCTGGCGCGATTTCCACGTGCCATAAAGCACGATAAATACTAGGGTTCCGATTAATACAATCCAATCTATCTGCTGCATTTATGCGAAGTTTTGCATTAGTAAATAAAACAAATAGATATATACAACATTCAGAAGGAGTACTATCGTAAAACTTTTTTTCCAAACAAATTTTTGTCTTTCCTCATTCATAATTTTATAAATTATTTTCCTATTGATAACATATTAGCAAACAATCTAAACGCTCCTGGCACGCCTGCAGGAAGTTCTCTAAAAAAACTTAAACCTGTATAAATATAGTGTCCTTTGCCATATGTGGCAACTAAGAGGGAGCCTTTTGTTTGTGCTTCCCCACTGTCTTTCATACCCAGAATTGGAGTAAATTCTTTTGCCCATTCATCAGGGAAATACAAACCGCGTTCTTGTACCCAACCTTCAAAATCTACTTGAGTGATTTTGTTTGGGGTATTCATTATAGGGTGTTTTGGTGATAGAAACTTTACATCAGAAAACTCATCAGTTACTCTGTCTCTTGAAAGTTTTAAGGAGTAAGGTGCAATATCTTTAGTAACTAAGGCGTGGCTTGTATTGTATTGTACAATCAATGTTCCACCATTTTCAACGTATTTGTTCAAAATAGGTTGTGCAAAAGCTAAGTCTGAAACTACGTTGTAGGCGCGTATTCCAACTACAATGGCATCAAAATCTTTTAATGATTGTGCTGAAATATTTGAAGGATTTATAGTTGTAACCGTATACCCAATTTGTTTCAGGCTTTCTGGAATAGCATCGCCGGCTCCGTTTATATACCCGATATTCTGTCCTTTTTTTTGAATATCGATTTTCGCAACCTTTGCTTCCGAAGGTAATAGTACACTTTGATAAGGAATATGGTCGTAATCGATAAGCACTAACTCTTTATCAAAGGTTTCATTTTCGGCATTTATAATTGTTTGTAAATACCCTTCGCTTTGATTATTTGGTGGAGTAACTTTAAAACTAAAAGCTTTTGTTTCTCCTTTTCGGCTCAGCTCAAAATTTTGCTTCCTTGGTTCAATTTTCCAACCTTCAGGATGTTTTAAACTTATATTCCCTGAAATATTATCTTTTCCAGCTCTAACAATTACTGAAACATTTCTTGGACTATTATCTGCGAAAATTAACACCTTCTCTGGAATTGAAGCGGTAACTTTTGGAAGAATTTCCATCGGACGATACACTTCTCCCTTTACGGGGTCGTTGAATTTATATATGATATCCTTAGTAAAAGGAATTACAGTATTTCCAAATTGAAGTTCGAAAATTAATTGATCAAATACTGGGGTTTCTCCAAGGCCAATTAAGTTCTTTGGCGCAGCATACATACCCACTGTTCCTTTTTCATTTAGCCAATAGGGAGAGGAGTAAAGTGGATTGTTTTTTTCTGAATGTAGGGTAAGTTCGATACTCTTTTTTTCGTTGAATGAAAGAAATTCGGTAGTATCCCAAAAAACTTTTCCGTTTGCATTTGTAATCGATTTTAACGCCACGCTATTCCCTCCTCGATTAACTGCTTCAACTGTAATATTAAAGTTGTCGTTAGGATTAATTGTGTTCTCTTCTGAAACTGCTTCCAAGAAAATTCCTCCACAATCTAAAATTAGTTGTTTTAGTTGCGCCAACTTTATTGCTCTCCAGTGCTTATCTTTTAAGTTTGATACTAGTGAATAGGCTTCTAATAATTGCGGAAGCATTTGTGAAGGATTTTCAAAGTTGAAGTTTTCTTCTAAAGGCTTTAGGACAGCTTCAATTTCTTTTCCTCCTTCAAGTCTCGACCAGTTGGTGTTTATTCCTTCAAAAAGATTGTTATCTGAAGGTTTTGACCCTTTAAGAATTTCCAAATACTCAGTTTCCGAACCACGGGAGCCGGTACTCCCGAATCCCTGCGATTTGTGCATACTTCTACTCAACGAAGCTATTTCACCATTGGATAATCCCAGAGAAGGAAAGTAATTGCCAATTTCTACTTTTACGTGATCTGATTTATCTGCTTTTTCAAATTTTTCTTTACTGCCATAAAACCAATACGAAGTATTAAAAAACAAACGTTGAGGTTGCCATATTCCGTGTTCTTTTGCTGATTCAGGAAATTTTGCTGCATCATTTGCCAAGTCGAAACTTTCTAAGCTCAACATGGCCGAAGCGGTGTGATGCCCGTGTGTGCTTCCTGGACTACGGTGGTCGAATCGGTTTACAATAATATCTGGTTTAAATTTTCGGATGGTCATTACTACATCGCTTAATACATCTTCTTTTTTCCAAAACTCAAAAGTTTCCTTTGGATTCTTGCTATACCCAAAATCGTTGGCGCGAGTAAAAAATTGCTGTCCGCCATCAATTTTACGAGCTTCAAGAAGTTCTTGCGTACGAATAACACCAAGTAATTCACGAAGTTCAGGGCCTATTAGATTTTGCCCGCCATCACCTCTTGTTATTGAAAGATAGGCGGTATTTGCGTGAACATCATTTACCAAATACGAAATTAGCCTTGTGTTTTCATCATCGGGGTGTGCCGCAATATATAATGCCGAGCCTACAAAATTTAGTTTTTGGAGGTTGTGATATATTTCAGATGCGGTTGGTTTTTTCGGGGCTTGAGCAGTAGCAGCTAGTGTAAATAATAAAAGCAGAAAGCTATAAATCGATGTTTTTTGCATAAAAATAGTACTGTTTTATTCGATAATTTTTCAAAGATACCTATTTGAGAAAACTATATGGGAGGCAACTCTTCCTTATTTTTTTCAAGATTTTGTAAGTGTTCTTGGATTTCTTCTGGGCGAATAATACTCACCCCTTTCTGAAGCATCATACTATTTGGGTAGGTAATAATTTCATTATCTGGGGTATGCAAGATAATATGAAATGTTTTAATATCCTCAATAGTTCCTTCACAAGGGGCTTCCTTATCGTGAATTTTTATATAATCCCCGATTTTATATGGGAATGTAAAAAACATAATCACTCCACTGGTAATATTGCTAAGTATAGACCATTGCGCAAAAAATGCAATCCCGATAACGGCAAAAACCGATGACATAACCAATCCTAAATTTTCAAAATCAAGTCCCCAAATAATAAAAAACCCTAAAGCACCTAAACAATATACAGAGTAATCTATGTGCTTCATGATAAGTCCTGTGCGGTGCTCCAAACGTTCAATTTTATCAGTGAAATTTCGAACCGTTCTCTTTAAAATTATTCTTATCAGGATTAGTACAGCTATTAGAATAATAGATTCTAATAGCTCTGGGTATATTTCTTTAAGGTTTATCATATTAGTATGTTTTCAATCCCAATGAATCGCGAAGGTGCAAAAATTCATTTTTGTTTTCTTTCCAATAAGCGCTTTGTAAACGCTTAGACTTTGTGGCAGTAGTTTTAAGATGACTGGTGTCATTAGTTTTCTGAGCATTTACCTCTTCCCATTTTTCAATTTCATAAGGAAAATTACTTTGAAAAAATAGCGTTAGTTCTCTTTGTAATTCAGGATAGTTTAAGGTGTAAATTGAAATAGAATCTCCTTGCTTTAAACTTGCTGTAGCATTGTAGAATTTTACTTCATGATGATAAAATCGCAAGTATTCAAATGAAGGGATTAGCGCTATATTACCCGTAGGTAATTCTTCTGGGTTTATACGGATGAGGTTCCAAAGTTCATTTTCTAACCAAGTTTTAGGCAAATTGTAGCTTTTATCTCCTTCATCGGCAAAGTAGGAGTGACTTTTAATTTCGTAATCATTTCTATTGTTAAGTTGCATGTAAACCTGCCCACACCATTCCTGTACACTATTACTGATCTTTATTGCATTTTCTTGAGTAGCAATTGGACTAAATGTGCTTGTCATTACAGAATAAGGATAAATACCAGTATTGAAGTTCTTAGTTTGATTTAATTTTAATATTGAAATATTTTCTTTGGAATCGTTATCTGCTTTTACTTGTTCTTCGGGTAAGAAATTTTCTGAAACAAAAATGTTTACCGCTTTCCCTTTCCTAATTTCACCGTAGCGTTCTTGAGATAAATCGTATGAAGTAATTTCCGCCTTACCGCTGTACCAATAATCTTTAAACTCTTGTGAAACGTTTCGGTAGGCAACATCTTTTTCCTTAGTGTTCTCTTTTTTACTTTTAGATAATTCTTTTTTTTCTACGGAAGAAGTACAACTAAATAACAATAGCGAAAGGAAAAGTACTGCAAGAAGTCTAAGGAGATACATGGGCGAAGATTTTACGTAAAAATAGCAAAAAATCAGCGCTCGGCAATCTCGGTTAACGTTTTATAAACAAGGCGGGTAGGTAGTCCCATTACATTAAAATAACAACCTTCAATTTTCTCGATTCCTATATATCCAATCCATTCCTGAATTCCATAGCTTCCCGCTTTGTCAAAGGGTTGGTAGGTTTTAATATAGTAGTCAATTTCCTCTTCAGTAAGCGTTTTAAACCAAACTTTTGTGGTGTCGTTAACCGTTATTTGAAACTCTTTGGATGTAAAACAAACCGATGTTATAACCTCGTGAAATTTGCCGCTTAAGCTTTTAAGCATTTCTTTAGCTTCTCGACTATCTTTTGGTTTGCCAAGAGCACTATTTTCTTTCCAAACAATAGTGTCACTAGTAATTAATATATCGTTTGTCTCAAGTGATTTAAATGCAGATGCTTTAAGCTGAGAGAGGAAATCCGTAATCTCTTCTCGATTTAAATCTGAATTGTATTTTTCATCAACCTCTTTTACTTGAATGGTATAATCTACATCCAAATCTTTAAAAAAAGCTTGTCTTCGTGGCGAGCCTGAAGCAAGGATGATGTTGTAGTTTTTTAATTTTTCTTTTAGCATTTTTAATTCAATGTTTCGGTGTGTTGTAGTTTTATAGATAGAGCTGTTAAACTACTAATTCAAAATTTAAATTATTCCCTTCAAAACTACATATTGAAAAAGCGGAATAGCACAAATTCCCAAAAACATTACAGCTTTTAATACTTTGGAAAGTAATGCGTATTGTTTTACTGTTTTTGCGTCCCAAATTTTTACACAGAAAAAGAGTAGGGGGCCTACAATTGCAAAAAGAAAGTAAAGTGATAAAACTTGATAATTGTAAAGGTATTCGTACATATAGTATATAATCCCAAAAACTAGTAAAGCTGCTAATACAAAAACAATTCTACTCGTTCTTTTTCTACCTATAGCAATTGGCAGCGTGTTAATTCCTCCTTTTTTATCACCGTTTATATCCTGTAAATCTTTAACGATTTCACGAATAAAATTAAGTAATAACGCAAATAGTGAAAAGTAAAGCACAATTTTAAAAACCGCCGATTGTAATTCTTTGTTTTCGATTGTAATTGCAGGTAACAAATCAAACAGCGTTACAATTAAAAGACTCATTGCAACTAAAAAGGAAACAACTAGATTTCCTATAAGTATTATTCCTTTTAAATAAGAAGAATACAAATAAAGCAAGGCAGAGAAAACAATGAAAAGCGCTGCAAAACCAGGTTTCCCAATGCTGTTGGAAAGATAAAACCCTATCCCTACACCTACAACATTTAAGGCGATAAATAGGTTGTTCGCGGTTTGTTCCGAAATCTTTTTACCGATTAAAACTTTCTGTGGCTTGTTGATTCTATCAATTTCAACATCATAAATATCATTGATAATATTTCCGGCTGCAGCAATGCAAAGTGTTGCTAGTACAAGCAAAGAAAAATTGAAATCACTTAGTGTAATATCAACATCAAAAGGTATAAAAAGCCCATACCTAATAAGTATTTGCACCAAGGCGATAAAAAACAGGTTTTGGTAACGAACTAGCTTAAGGTAATTCAAGAGTTAGATTTTAAATTCAGCAATTTTTTTAGGTGTCAATCTCCAATTTAAATTAATCGTATTTTGCACTAACTTTTTCGGTCATTAACCATTTTCCGTGTACTTTTAGCACTTGCTCAATTACATCTCGAACGCATCCTTTTCCACCTTTTTTATGTGAAACATATTTAGAAATATTTTTTATTTCCGGTACTGCATCTTGTGGGCATGCAGGCAAACCAACTTCTTGCATTACTTCATAATCAGGTAAATCGTCACCCATATAGAGAATGTTCTCTTTCTTTAAATTATGAGTTTTTAAGTAGTTGTCTAAAATTTCAGTTTTATTATGAGCTCCAAGAAAAACATCTTTTATTCCTAGATTTTGAAGTCTAACTCTCACGCCTTCATTAGATCCACCAGAAATAACACATACATTAAAACCCTTGTCTACAGCAGTTTTAAGTGCGTAGCCATCTTTCACATTCATTGTGCGAAACATTTCTCCTTGGGTGTTAACTTGGATGCTTCCATCTGTGAGGACACCATCCACGTCGAAAATAAAAGTGTTTATGTTTTTTAAAAATTCTTTATAACTCATTTTCTTGTTTTTGTATGGATATTTTGTTTCCTATTTAAAATTGTTCTTTAGGGCATCAGTAAAAAGTTCGTAAACCTTTCTATAGTTCCCGTCATCCAGCAAATTTAAGTGTTTTTTAATGGTTTTAACGTCATTTCGTTTTGCCGGACCTGTTTGTGCCTCTTTTGGGGACAAGGTTTCAATTTTTAAGGCTGTTTCCTGAATCAATGGTTTAAGCAAATCAAATGGAAGTTTTTCCTTATTTAATATATCACCACCTATATGATATAGATAATTGGTAAAATTATTTACAAAAACTGCTGCTAAATGTAGTTTAGCCCTTTCCTCGGAAGAAATTACTGTAACATTTTCAGAAATGGTTTCTCCCAACTTTTGAAGTATTTCCAAATCTGAAGCGTTTTCGGCTTCTATACATATTGGGATATTCTTAAAACTAACTTCTCGCTGTTTAGAAAAGGTTTGCAGTGGATAAAAAATTCCACTTCTGTTGTTTTTAGAAAGTACATCCATAGCCGCCCCGCCCGAGGTGTGTACAACCAATTTATTTCGAAGGGCCAAGCTTTCAGAAAAAGATGAAATTGCATCGTCTGGTATACCAATAATATAGACATCGGCTTCTTCAATTTCTGAGATTTTATCGGTAAAAGAAAATGGTTGGGTTGAAAAATCTAAGTCGATTTTACTTCTGTTAAAAACTTGCTTTACAGTTGCTTGACTGCTGTTTTTAAAAGCTTTGAATAAGTGGCTGTTTACGTTGCCAAAGCCTAAAAGAATCACATTTATCATAACGCGAAGTTAGCCTTTTTATAAATTTCAAATTTGATTTTGAGATTAAATATATTCTCCTTAGAAAAGTCGAATATTAAATTTTAATTTTATCTAGTTTCTAGTCTCTAGTCTCTAGTCTCTAGTCTCTAGTCTCTAGTCTCTAGATTCAATTCTCACCTAAAAACTTTATGCTTGATAATTTTCACTTCACCATCTTGTTCAAGTTGTTTGATGGCTCGAATTACGGTTTCAACTCTTTGCCCGGTTAAATCTGCAATTTGCTGTCGAGTGAGTTCAACTTGAAATAAATCATTACTTCCATATTTCTTTTTTAGAAAATCTATCAACGTCAAAATGCGATGTTCTGGAGAGTGAACAGATATTTCTTTTAAAATTGTGGCTTTATAGTACAGTCGTTTGGCTAAAGCTTTGGTGAATTTTAAATTAATTTCAGGATTGTGAGTGAGTAATTCAAACAATTTTGTTTTCGGCAGTTTATAACACTCTGTTTGTTTTACTGCTGCAGCTGAAGCGGGATACTTAAAATCTGCAAATAGCGGAGGCTCTGCAAAGCTTTCCCCATTGTAAAAAAACGCTTGAACAAACTCCTTCCCGTCGTCGTTTACATTAAACATTTTTACCTCTCCAGTTTTTATCTGAAAATAGAAATCTGCCCGGGTATTTTCGTTTAAAATAATCTCTGAAGCGGCAATGTTTTCGAGTGTTGCTTCATAATCTAATAATAACTCTTCAGGAATCATCTCTTTATGATTTGCCTCATAAAATAAGGCTTGGTTCGCTTTGTAAATTTACTCCAAATTATACAAAACCCTAATATTATGAGACATCTATCTATAAAAGAAATGCAGCACGAGTTTTCAAAGGACTATTATATGTATATTCCCTTAACAATCATTCTTAATAGTTGCGTAGGTTCTATCGCAGCGATGGCAATTTTGGCACAAGGTACAAGTTTGTTGTCTGGAGTAGAACTTACTATCGTTGTTTCCCTTTGTATGGGCTATAACGCAGCACTTTTGGCGGGCACTAATAAAAAGTTTGCTTTTTGGCTTTTAACCGTAAGTATGCTTGTAAACATATTGTTGATTTTAATAACTTTGCTGTAAAAACAATGAAAAAGAAAATTGAATCTCGGGAAGATGTTTCCTTACTTGTAAATACTTTTTATTCAAAAGTTAGGAAGAACGAACTTCTCGGACCTATTTTCAATGGAATTATAAAAGATTGGCCTTCGCATCTGGAACTACTTACAGATTTTTGGGAGACCAATCTTTTTTTTCAACGAAAATACTTTGGAAACCCAATGCATGCTCATGTTGAAGTTGATAAGAAAGTGGGCGGTACAATCAACGAACTACATTTTGGAACCTGGATAAATCTATGGCATGAAACTATTAATGAGCTTTTTGAAGGCGAAACAGCCGAAATAGCCAAAAATAGAGCTAGAAATATGGGGACTTTTCTAAATTTAAACATATTCAATTCTCGAAATAATTAACTTCAATAATTCCTGAGTTTAATAGGTAAAAATCAATGTGTTTAACGAAAACATTGAATTAAATTCAAGTATTTATAACATTAAATAAACGTGTGTTTTAGCAGTATAAGTACTATGTGTTTTTAATAGATTAAATGAACGCAATTACTTATTTTTGCAGCAAAATTTATCGAAATGCA
This sequence comes from Aequorivita sediminis, assembly GCF_032080575.2. Classification (NCBI taxonomy): domain Bacteria; kingdom Pseudomonadati; phylum Bacteroidota; class Flavobacteriia; order Flavobacteriales; family Flavobacteriaceae; genus Aequorivita; species Aequorivita sediminis. The sequence continues at coordinate 31,398 of NZ_JAVLSO020000012.1, forward strand.
AAAAAAGATTGCTTCCGTCCTTTTCTCTACCAAATTAACAGCAGTTTTATTTATCGTTTACGCCATTGCAATGGCAGCGGGTACATTTATGGATGCAGACTCCCAAAGTCCGCCAACGCCATATACTCGTGAGCTTATTTACAATGCTTGGTGGTTTGAAGCAATTATGGTGTTGTTTGTCATAAACTTCGTAGGGAATATTTTTAGATATAATCTTCATAAACCTAAAATGTGGGCTACTTTAATGCTTCACGTGTCTTTAATTTTAGTAATTGTTGGAGCTGCGGTAACAAGGTATATCGGTTTCGAAGGGGTGATGCATATTCGGGAAGGACAAACTGAAAATTCTATTCTTTCTGAAGAAACTTACTTAGACGTATTTATCGATGGAGATTACCTGGTTAATGGAGTAGCGCAACGCAGAAAAGTAAAACCAAAAAAACTTCGTCTTTCTGAAAAATTAAATAACAACTTCACAATAAACACAGATTATAACGGCAAGGATGTTACAATCAAGTATAAGAATTTCATCAAAGGTGCTAAGCAAGATTTAAGAGAAACTGAAGATGGCGAAGAATATATAAAGATAGTTGAGTCTGGCGATGGAGAACGTCACGAACACTGGGCGAAAGTGGGGGATGTTTCTAATATTCACAACATTCTATTTGCTATTAATAAACCTACTGATGGTGCGATAAATATTACTTTTTCTGAAGATGGAAATCACACAATTTCTAGTCCGTTTGCCGGAAATTTTATGCGAATGGCAGACCAAATGGAAGGGGAGGTTGTAGCAGACAGTATTCAACCGTTTAATATGCGATCGCTTTACCGTATGGCAGGAACGTCATTTGTAATTCCAGATCCAATTACTAAAGGTGAATTTGGAATGGTTAAAGCTCCAGCAGACGAACCTAGCAACCAAGATGCACTTATTGTTGAGGTTTCTACAGATAGTGAAACCAAAACGGTAGAACTGCTTGGAGGAAGAGGTACTTCGCCAAATCCAAACGAAGTGCATATTGACGGCTTAAAAGTTTATATGTCTTACGGCTCTGAAAGTATTGAGCTTCCATTTTCTATAACACTAAACGATTTTATTGCTGAAAAATATCCTGGTACTGAAAAAGGATATTCGTCATTTATGAGTAAGGTTACTGTAATCAATGAGGATAAAACACATTTTGACGCCGATATCTTTATGAATAATGTACTTGACCATGAAGGTTACCGTTTTTTCCAATCTGGATTCGATCCAGATGAAGGAGGAACAATTCTTTCTGTAAACCACGACTGGTGGGGAACTTGGATTACATACATCGGTTACTTTTTACTGTATGTAGGATTAATGGCAATTCTTTTTACCAAACACAGTCGTTTTGGGAAACTTGAAAAAACGCTTACTAAAATTAAAAAGAAGAAGAAAAACATGATTACTGTTTTGGTGCTACTACTTTCTTTTAGTGGGATGGCACAACACAGTGAACACTCAACACACAAACCTGTTGATAAAGCAAAGATAGATTCGTTAATCGTCGCTAATGCAGTAAGCAAAGAACACGCGGCCCATTTTGGACACTTGATTATTCAGGACAATGGGCGAATGAAGCCTATCAACACATTCTCAAGTGAATTATTAAGAAAAATTAGCCGAAGCGACCACTATCAAGGATTGGATGCCAACCAAGTGTTTATTTCGATGACGGAATTCCCTAGACTTTGGGTTGAAGTGCCTTTAATTGCGCTTAAACGCGGAAACGATAGTATTCGTCACGTAGCTGGGGTTGCTGAAGGTCAAAAAAATATTTCGCTGCTAGACCTTTTTGACGATAAAGGAAATTACAAGCTAGAACCATTTCTCGCGGCTGCAACTAGCACTAATACTCCTAACCAATACCAAAAAGATTTTATAAAAGCGCACGAAAACTTTTCGCTTTTAAACTCTGCTTTAAGTGGAGGCATTTTAAAAATCTTCCCAATTCCAAATGATGAGAGTAAAAAATGGGTTTCATACCCAGAGTTAAATGAAGCCAACTTAACAGGAATGGACTCCTTGTATGCTAAAAACATACTTCCGTTGTATTTTGATAGCCTTAAAAAAGCACGTGAAAACGGTGATTACTCCAAATCTAATGAGTTATTAGAGAGTATTACCAATTTCCAGAAAAAATACAGCGCAGATATAATGCCTTCTGAAAATAAACTAAGAGCGGAAACTTTTTACAATAAAGTTGATATTTTCAATCGCTTGTACAAATACTTCGCAGTATTTGGAATTATAATGATTGTTTTTATTGTAGCTCAGCTTATAAAGGATCGAAAAGTACTTAGAGTTTTAATAAAATCTACCAAAGTTATAATGTGGGTTTTATTTATAGCAATGACGCTAGGGCTTGCTTTACGCTGGTATGTAAGTGGACATGCACCTTGGAGTGATGCTTATGAATCTGTAATCTACGTAGCATGGGCAACAATTTTCTTTGGACTTTCTTTTGGTAACCGAAGTGATTTAACTGTGGCAGCTACATCGTTTGCGGGTGCAATTATTCTTTGGGTTGCACACCAGAGTTGGTTAGACCCTTCTATTGCAAATCTTCAACCGGTACTTGACAGTTATTGGTTAATGATTCACGTAGCAGTAATTGTAATGAGTTACGGTCCGTTTACACTTGGAATGATGCTAGCAGTAGTTTCTATGTTCCTTATGATTTTCACTACCAAGAAAAACTTTAAGCGAATGGAATTAAACATTACCGAGCTTACAGTAGTGACGGAGTTAGCACTAACTGTTGGATTGGTTTTACTTACCATCGGAAACTTTTTAGGTGGACAGTGGGCTAACGAAAGCTGGGGTAGATACTGGGGCTGGGATCCAAAAGAAACTTGGGCACTTATTAGTATTATGGTTTATGCTTTCGTAATCCACGCTAGATTAGTACCAGGACTACGCGGAAAATGGACATTCAATATGTTGGCGTTGTTTTCATACGCTTCAATTATGATGACTTATTTTGGAGTAAACTTCTACCTAAGTGGTCTTCACTCTTACGCCAGTGGTGATGCCCCTGCAACACCAACGTTTGTATGGTGGATTACTTTATTTGCAGTAGTGTTAAGTGCCGTATCTTACTTTAGGTACAAGAAGTTTTATATTAAGAAAAAGAAAAAATCCAAACAAGTTGAATAGAGGTTTGTTGTAGAGAAATGAGATAAGTTTAAGAAGAAAGAATAAAGTTTAAAAGTTATTAGTGTCCGACTAGGATGTAAGTCCGCTACGCTGAAAGATATAAGACGTAAGACTCACACCTTAATATGTTGAAAATTAGACAAAGCTGATTAAACATGCTTATTAATTTATAAATTTCAATGCTAAATTAAATAGCAAGCGGTTATTTAGTAAAAATGTTTGAATCACTAGTAATCTATGACACTACAATGTTTCTTATTGTTTTAGTTGGACACTAATGATTAAAAATCCCTCTTAAAAGCAGGATTAAAAAAGGAAACAAAAGTCAAGACTTTTTGCGTTCCTAACTAAAATTAAAACCTAATAAAGAAACTCAGTTTTTTAAAAGTAATTAAACTGGTCAATGGTAACAACGGATGTTTAAAGCCTTTGGAAAACAGACTATTTTAAATAATAGCTGCGGCTAATTCGCTATTCAACATTAACAAATAACTTATATTTTAAAACCCAACCGCTGTATCGTCGCCGCGATAGTCTGCACCACCCTGTAATTTACCGTTTTCTAATCTTAAAATTGCATCAACTTTTCCAATAATTGGATCAGTTTCGAGGTTTTCAGGATATCCTTTTTGTTTTAATTCCTCGATAATTTCGCGAGGGAATCTTTCAAATTCATATCTAACAGCATCCGGTAACCATTGATGATGGAAACGTGGGGCATCAACGGCTTCTTGCATATTCATATTAAACTCATAAACATTTAAAATTGTTTGGGCTACTGAGGTTATAATTGTAGAACCTCCCGGTGTTCCTACTACCATAAATAATTCATCGTTCTTTTCAACAATTGTTGGTGTCATAGAGCTTAACATTCGCTTTTGAGGGGCTATAGCATTAGCTTCGCCACCTACGAGTCCGTACACATTAGGCGCTCCTGGTTTTGCACTAAAGTCGTCCATTTCATTGTTTAGGAAAAAGCCCAGGTCACTAACATAAAGTTTAGAACCATATGCTGAATTTAATGTTGTGGTAGCCGAAACTGCATTTCCAAAAGAGTCTACAATAGAATAATGTGTAGTTTCAGTACTTTCATACCCCATAATTACTCCTGGTTTTAATTCTGAAGAAGGCGTAGCAGCATCAAAAGAAAAACTTTGCATACGCTGTGATAAATAGGCGTCATTGAGAAGTGAATCTGTTGGAATTTCTACAAAGTCAGGATCTCCAAGGTAATAACTTCTGTCGGCATACGCACGACGTTCGGCTTCAGCAAGCACTTGTATGTATTTTACACTGTTGTGCCCATAGCTAGCAATAGGGTAGGGTTCAACCATTTTTAAAATTTGTGATAAACAAATTCCACCGCTGGATGGAGGTGCCATCGAAATCACTTTTAAATCTTTATAATTAAAAACAATTGGCTCACGCCACTGTGCTTCATAGGCTGCTAGATCTTCTAGCGTTATAATTCCTCCCTTTTCATTTAAAAAGGAAACTAATTTTTTAGCTGTTTCTCCTTCATGGAATTCAGAACGTCCGTTTTGCGCAATTAATGTCAAGGTGTTTGCTAAAGCTGCGTTTTTAAGGGTATCACCGTTCTTATATGTTTCAGTAAAAAGATTTTTTTCACCGCTTATTTCTTCAAATGTGGCTTTGTAATATTCCAGCCGTTCTGCCTGCTGTTCGGTAATAATATACCCATTTTTGGCGAGGTCGATAACAGGTTTTAAAATTACTTCTATAGGTAAACTTCCCAATTTCTCATGTACTGCAAACACTCCTGCTACTGTACCAGGCACGCCCACAGCAAGCGCTCCAACAGAGCTTTTTTCGGATATAAAGTTTCCTTCTTCATCCAAATACATATTTTTTGTAGCGGCCATAGGCGCTTTTTCACGATAGTCTAAAGAACCTATTTCACCGTATTCACTGCGGTAAACCATAAAGCCACCGCCACCTAAATTACCAGCATAGGGGAAACAAACAGCTAATGCCATTTCAGTAGCAATCATAGCATCAAAAGCATTTCCGCCCATTTTTAAAATTTCTGTACCAATTCTAGAAGCTTCTGCTCTAGCCGACACTACCATTGCACTATCAGCTACTACAGCTTCTTTACTGTCAGTTTTTGTTTTTTCGTAACTGTTTTGGGTGGTGACTTTTTCTTTGCAGGCAAATAATAATAAAACAATTAAAATTAATGAGTAATGTTTCATAATTCGATAAGTTTTTGGTTAGCATGTATTATTAATTCATCAAAAAATGAGGTAAATTCAGATTCAAATTCTTCGTAATATTCTTCGAGTTCAACTACTGCTAGGTTCATTTTTGCAACTCCTTTGGTGCGTACATTCATTTGGGCTAATATCTTACCTATGCCTTCAACAGTAGCGTAGCTCAACAACCAGTTGTCTGCTATCATATACGGCATCAACCGTTGAATTCTAGCGGGAAGTATGGTAAAGTTATTTCGAAGTAACTCATAAAATTCTTCTACATACTCATCCAAAGGTTGGTTGGAATAATTTTTCCAATTTTTTGCAAGATAATGGTCGTATAGAATATCTACAATTACGCCACTGTAATGGCTGTAGTTTTTGTGAAGTCTCTTAGTGCTTTTATGAACAGTGGGGTGAGAGTCGGTAAAGGAATCGATCGCCCGATGCAATAAAATTCCCTTTGCAATTTTTGGTGGATATTTAAGGTAACGCTTTCCTTTTATGCCATCTGCAATAAAATTTCCAATTGTAATTTCGTCGTCATCTCCGGAGAGATAAATATGTGCTAAAAAGTTCATTCAATAAATATATGTATTTTTGAATTGTAAATATTGAATATTGAATAGATTACCGAATTTAGATCCACTACGGTTTTTCCTGGCTTCCATCGTGTTGCTATTCCATTTACCTCAGCTTTCGCACAACCAAGGGCTTCCGTCATTTGATGGGCTTCCCATTTATCATCGTGGCGTGGAAGCAGTTTATATGTTTTTTATTTTAAGTGGATTTCTTATTATTCGTCTTATTTATCGCGCCAAAATTAGAGGTGTATTTTCAATAAAAGACTTTTATATTCGTCGCGTTCTTCGAATCTTCCCGCTTTATTATCTAGTTTTAATATTTGGTCTCTTTTTTTATAACGTGATTTTGCCTTTTGCAAATATTCCTTTTGATATAAATTACACTTGGAAAGAAGCATTTTTTTATAATGTATTTTTTCTTCCTAATGTGTTTGCACAAAAATTTGAACCAGGAGGTATTATTGAAGTTCTATGGTCCATTGGTATTGAAGAGCAATTTTATCTTGTTATTGCACCACTGCTGTTTTTTATAAATGTTAAATGGGTATTACGCGTTTTAATAGGCCTTATGATTGGGTATTTCATCATTTATTGGTCTGATGCTTTTGAATTTCTTCGGGAGTATATCTTCGTATTTTTCTATTTATTTTTTGGTGGCATAATTGCAATATTAGAAGAAAACAAGAAACTTGAGTTTTTAAAACGTACGGTTATTTTTCCAATACTTATTTGCTCGTTCACATTGCTTTACTTTATTACCGATTGGTTGCAAATAGAACCATTATGGGCTCGGTCTATGTTAACTTGTTTATTGTTCGGGTTTTTTATCCATACTTTAGCCTTCAATAATAGAGGTGTAGCGTTAAAGAGTTCTATTTTTAATCATCTGGGGAGTATTTCGTATGGTATTTATATGTATCATGTTATAGTATTGAATGCTGTGGTGTTTTTGTTTTTAAAAGTGGACTTTTTACAAAACCTTAATGAAAATTTAACCATAATTTTAATGCACCTGCTTATCTTCGTAGGAACAATTTTAATAGCTCATATATCATACACTTATTTTGAGTTATATTTTTTAAAACTGAAAAATAAATTTAGAAAATGACATTAATAAAATCTATATCAGGCATCCGCGGAACCATTGGCGGTTTGCAAAGTGAAAATTTAACTCCAATCGATGCGGTAAAATACGCTGCTGCTTACGGTAGTTGGGTAAAGAAACAACGTAACAAAGAAACACATAGAGTAGTGGTGGGGCGTGATGCCAGGATTTCTGGTGAAATGATTCAGCAATTGGTTATGAACACCTTAGTAGGGATGGGCATAACGGTAATAGACCTAGATCTTTCTACCACTCCTACAGTTGAAATGGCAGTAATGATGGAACACGCCGACGGCGGAATTATCCTTACCGCTAGTCACAATCCAAAACAATGGAACGCTCTTAAATTATTAAATAATAAAGGAGAGTTTTTAAATGCTGCAGCGGGACAAGAAATTCTTGATATTGCTGAAGCTGGAAATATAGAATTTGCTGAGGTTGATGACTTAGGTGAAATTCATAAAAACGATGCCTATATAGACTTACACATCGATGAAATTTTAGATTTACCTCTAGTAAATGTCGATGCTATTAAAGCTTGTAAATTTAAGGTAGTGGTTGATGGTGTTAATTCAACAGGAGGAATAGCGATACCGTTGTTATTAGAAGCTTTAGGAGTAGAGCCAGTAAAATTATATTGTACTCCGAATGGCCATTTTCCACACAACCCAGAACCTTTAAAAGAGCATTTGGGCGATTTAATGAAAATGGTGGTAGATGAAAATGCCGATTTCGGAATTGTAGTAGACCCTGACGTAGATCGTTTAGCATTTGTTGATGAAAAAGGTGAAATGTTTGGTGAAGAATATACCTTAGTAGCTGTTGCTGACTATGTGCTAAAGCATACACCAGGAAATACCGTTAGCAATATGTCTTCTTCTAGAGCTTTACGTGATGTTACCGAAAAACACAACGGAACTTATACGGCTAGTGCCGTTGGGGAAGTGAATGTGGTTGAAATGATGAAGGAAACCAAGGCTGTAATTGGCGGTGAAGGTAATGGTGGAATAATTTATCCAGAATTGCATTATGGTCGTGATAGTTTGGTAGGAGTAGCTTTATTTTTAAGTCATTTAGCAGAACAAAAAATGGCTGTTAGCGAACTGCGTAAGACATACACCTCATATTCTATGAGTAAGAAGAAAATTGAGCTTACGCCAACATTGGATGTAGATGCAATTTTAAAAGCTATGGAAGCCAAGTATGCATCAGAAGATATCAATACTGTAGATGGCGTAAAAATTGATTTCCCTGAAAATTGGGTTCACTTACGCAAATCCAATACAGAGCCTATTATTAGAATATATACCGAAGCTAAATCGCAAGAAGAAGCAGATAGCTTAGCCGATAAGATTATTGCTGAAATTAAAGCTATAGCTAATATTTAGTAATTATCATAGATTAAATATTAATGGCCCCAGTTGGGGCCATTTTTTTATGAATTTTAATTCCCTCAATTCAATATAAAGAAGATTCTTAATCAAGATGAATCGACCATTTTAAGTTTATTTCTTTGTGAATGGAATTAGCATAGGCACTTCGTTTTGATAGGTTTCATATTGTTTGCCAACTGCTTTTTTTAAGTCATTTTCTTAGCCTCCAGAGTTTTCTAAAGTCCATTTCAGGTATTTTTCTTTTAGCTCTTTATCTTTTTCGTTTATTCTAACAATTGTGCTATTGTCTCAATAATTTTTAGTTTAAAAATCACCACCGGTTCTGTAGCCTGTACATACAAAATAGTTTGACAATTTTTAAGCACTTTTTCTGATTCTAACCTACTACTATTTTCTGAAATAAGGTACTTACTTATTACCTCTGGCTTAACAATTTCATTAAAAATTTCTTCTAAGGATTTACTATATGCCCTCCCTATTCCAATTTTAAAATCAGCCCTTGTCAGAAAATGTTGAGGTGTAAGTTTCTTTTAATTTATTTCTTCAGGTTATGTTAAATTTCAATATTTGTAGATACAACCAATTTGTATCTATTATGAAATTTACTGCTATATTCCTTTTTATCTTTTTTATTGCTCTTGTAGATAACACCCATGCACAATATATCAGTGGGGTATATCAAGGGGAACAGACTAGTGGAAATTATGGAGCTAAGGCAGTTAAAACTGTGCCGAATGACGGTTACATTATGGTAGGAAGTAACACGATGAGAATTCCTGAAAACAAAGATGAAGTTTATGTTCTTAGAATTTCAGACAGTCTCGAACCAAAATGGTCTAAGACCGTTAAGATAGAAGGAAAGGTGTGGGGAAATTCTGTAGAGCTTACACCAGATGGAGGGTTTATCATTGCTGGAACTTCGGAGGCTAAATTCACTGAAAAAAAATCTATTTATCTGTTGAAGTTAAGTTCCGCTGGAGAAATTGAATGGTCGAAAAATTTGAGTGAAATAGAAGGAAATCAAGAAGGTAATGCAATTAAAGCAACCGAAGATGATGGGTTTGTTATAGTTGGTTCTACTCAAATAGTAGGTGAAGGTAAAAATGTATATATCGTTAAGTTGGACAGTGAGGGAGAGGTTGAGTGGAGTAATAGTATTGGTGGGCTTGGAAATGATATAGCACATGCAGTTGATACCACCTTAGATGGACAAGGAGGCTATATAATAGCTGGAGAAACAGACTCTTTTGATGTAAATCAAGGTTCAGCCGATAGTTATATTGTTAAGTTAGATTCTTTAGGAAATCTTGAATGGTCTACGCTAATTACCCCTTTTCAATGGAGTAAAGCTTATGGCGTAGTTGCTATTCCTGGAGATGGATATGCTGTAGCAGGGAAATTACTTGCAAATGGTTATATTGTGAAATTGGATGCCTATGGAAATTTAGAATGGAGCAATAAGTACGTTAATCAAACTCATTATTCAGGTTTTCACGATATTGACTTAATCGGTAATGGCAATTTGGTTGCTAGTGGAGTTGCGTCAGGAGGAGTGAGTTTCTTAATGGTAGAATCTAATGTAAATGGCGACTTTGTACAAGGAAATCAATATTTTGGGCAAGAGAAATTTGCAGCCTTCGCCTCAGCGCCAACCGATGATGGGGGCCTTATTACTGTTGGAACTAAAAATGCTAGATATAACGAGTGGGGGGATCGGGTTTTTTATGTAAAGCAAACACCATCTCTTCTTACTTGCGAATCTTTAATTCCAGTATATAGTTATGACGACATAAATGGTGTTGCGAGACGTTCGGGAGGAGTTGTAACCAAAGGGGGAGCGAGTTTAACTGATGTGATGTCTATAGAAGGTGAAGGATTCGATATATTTCGTCGTTGTAATTCGTTAGGGACGTTAGATCACTCTAAAATGGAGTTTTCTATATATCCCAATCCTGCATATGGTTACTTTTTCATTAATTCAGAAGCTCTAATATACCGAATTGAAATAACAGCCCTAGATGGAAAGAAAATTTATTCGTCCGACGTGCGGAACCATTCAATTTCTGTTAGCACGCGAGATTTTTCAGCGGGTATGTATCTCGTAACTATTCATTCAGAAGCTGGAAGCAGCACAAAGAAAGTGATGGTTTCTAAATAAGGCATAGTATCCTTTAATTGATGTATTTAGAATTTTGTTATTTGTCTGTCTCGTTGAAGTTTCACTTTATCCTAATAACATCTAGAAGTGCTATTTAGTATATTATTTTTTGTTTTCAGATTAGTACTAAACCTGTACCTAAAAGCCATGAAATGTCTAAGCATTAAAGATACTTATGGACTCGATTTGCTATTATCATCATAAAGGAGGATAAATAGAATTATGTATTTGTAATTCAAATGATGTTGGGGCACCTAGGCATTAACAATATTGCCGAAAACCTCTTCTACAAGTTTTTGAATTTGAATCACGGCCTTAGATACTAATATCATTTTTTTAAATTAAATTCTTATCTGATTTTTTCCAATATTTCTTTAAGTTCAGTTTCTTTCTGAGTTCCGATTAGTAATTTTTTTCCATTCCGAAGTTCTATAGCTAAACCTCTATTTCCTTTAGTGTTGTAGACAGTTCCATATTTTGTACCTAGCCGGATGCCCCATCCGCCTACAAATCCGTAATTTACTAGTTGAGCGCTTTTAACATCTTTCCAATTTATTTGTTTCTTGACAAAGGGGAAGAAACTCATTCGGATTTCACTTTGGTCAATATAAGTTTTTAGTCGAATAAACCAAAACAAAGCAATTAAGCCAAAAATGAAAAGAGAAAAAATAATAAGCCCTAAGGCGGACATAAGGTTATCACCAAATTTTTTCTCGATAATTAATTGCTTATAAATTCCTAAAATAGGTAAAATTCCAATTCCGATTAAAATTAGCCACAACCACCATTGTGTAAATCTTTGTTCTTCTATAAAAACAATCTTCATATTTAATTAACTGATAAGGTTAAAGTGAAAACACTTAAGTTTATACGGAATTAAATGTAAGGAATTTTAGACTGAAAATGGATGCTGTAATCCTTAAAATAGCGCAGATTACGCCAAAAGTACTCTATCCAATTAATTCTAATAAATATCCTATGAATTTCTATTTTCCAATTCTTGAACTGCTAATTTCAGAATTTTTATTTGTCCGTAAATATTATTCCACGGTTCAGCATTAATTTGAAAAGTTTCTGTTTTTTTTCCGAAAGAGTTTTTATACTTAACGACAAATCCTTTAAAGTGATCCAATTCAATAATTTCACTGGTTTTTAGTTTTAGTTCTTTTTTACCACCTAAAAAGGTATAACTTATTAGACTAATCTGATCTCCATTAACATCTATTTCAAGTAATAATTTCTGTTCTTTTATTGTTAAGTACATCGGGTAAATTAATAATATCAACCAGGTATACCATTCAATTGGCATAATGGTATTGAATAAATATATAATCAAGCCAACTGTTATAATGTTGACCAACAATTTCCAAAGTATTGATATTTTAAGGTTATGTATTAAGTGATCATTCATTTTTAAGTTCCTGAGTGTTAATTAGTGCCAAAATATAAAATAAGGGACGTTTGAAGGATAACATTTGCCTTTCTACATTCCTTTCAAACTTTATAAGTTTATAATATGTAGTCCATATTGATCAAAATGCTGAATTAAATGATTCTTTTCCTCTGTGGATTTGAAATAAAACGGAATTGAAAACTCGATGTAAGTTGGATAAAGTTTACCCTTAAAATTGCTAAAAGAAGTTTCCCCATCTCTGAATTCGACTTTGAAGCTAATATAGTTTTCTTCTTGCTTTAGCCATATGCCTATGTCTTTGCTAAATTCTCTTTTTTTTACAACGCCATAATTATATTGATGATTATAATCAACGGCTGTGTAAGTGATTTCTTTTGTGATTTGAGCCTCATTATTCTCCCATACAAGCGGTGTAAAAGAGAATGTCCATGCACCCACATAGGAATAATATCCACTGCTTAGCATTTCAAATGTTTTTTTAAAGAAGTTAGGATGTGAAAGTTTTTCTTCCTTCCAGCTACCTGAAATATCGAGCTCATCTGGCCATAGATAATGTGCTAATTCGGGAATAAATTTTACACATTCTTGCTTTACTTCTCGTTCTCTTTTTTGCATCCGCACGGACTTTTTATAATAGGGAGATTCCTTATCCTTAATAACGGAATAGTTATATAAACACAAATTCTTTTTTTCTTCTAAACATGTGAATAAATAACCTCTATGATATTTTGCTAAGGAGAAGTAGTTTTCCTTGTAAAAATAAAACACCGTAGTTTCAATAAAAGATTCTCTTATTCCTAGACCTTTTTTAGTAACTAGTGCAAAGGAATAATCACCTGGCGGTGGAAACTTACCTTTTTCCCATGCATCTGGAGCGGTTAAAACAAAACTGCGTCTATTTTCTTGAAAGGGAGCTACAAATTTATTCTGCTCCTCTTTTGAGTTCGCCCAGAAACCACATTCCTCCCATATTTCTTGCATGGCATTAATATCTTCGAGCTGGTCGGAATTTTTCAAAACACGTAGTAAATCGTATATATGCTTAGATTTTTTTAGCTCGTCTATTGTTGTTTTTGCCATTTTTGGATGATTGAATTTGTTAAACAAGTTGGTTGGATTCACCTCAATATTTACGCTAAATGCGGATAGTCCGTACATTTGCTTTCATAGATTTTCACTCGACAAGTGTTCAACCTATATCAGGGACGTACAAAAGACAAGTGACTGAATATGATTAAATTCTAAATTACCACATAACCCGGATTTTTACATGTACGATGTTAGGCAATGCTATTTTTATAATCTGCCAAAACACTTAATTGCTCCGTATTCCCTGTTTTAATTTGATGGTCTCTGTCAAATTTAATTTCATTTTTTAATTGTATTGCTCTAGGGATTATGTTTTTAAATCTTACCGGTGGTATATTCAAGCTATTACGAGTCTCTTCATCAATAAGATAATTGGCGATGCTTCGGTGGATATAGCCCATATTCCTTTTCACGATGTCCAGTTTTAATAAACTGATGGGCGTATTCTCATCCAAAAGTGAATTGGTGAGTGTTATAGAATCATTGTCGGTAGCGTTCTGATACGGTGTCCAAAATTTAAAGAATCCCAAAGCCTCCTCCTTATTATTCGGGATTATATCCAAAGGTACCCCTAAGAGATAGGTTACATATTTCCACAAGTGGAATATTCCTTTTTCTTCCTCTTTAGAATATTTAAAATTAAGCTTTTTTAGACCAAATAGATAATAAACAGTAAAGGCGATGTTAGTGGCTACCATATCAGCATAATTGATGGCGATACCATACTTCTCCCGATCCCAGTGCGGCATTTTTTCCTGAATCATTAATCGAGAAGCACTATGGACCAATCTTGTGATCAAACACGCATTGATACGCCTGTTTTGGGAGTCGGCTGTCGTTCTTGAGACATTCACCCAAAAGTTGAGAGTGTTATGGAGTCGGGTAACTGCACCTTTATTTAAAGAGCCAGTTGCAACAAGAGGTTTTGTAAGGTTTGCAAAATTATAACCGCCTAATAGTGCAAAGTTTCTTAAAACCAAAAGTCCTATTAAACCGCTTCGCTCAGATAGTTCTGAACCTACTTTTATAAGTTTTTCATCTAACCAAGATGGTTTTATTTCTAAATTTTTCTTAAAATCGAGGAAATCTTGTGGTAGATTTTCGTCTTTGCCACTGTGTAAGGATTTCATAATAATTTTAAAATCTTCATTTTGCATCCAATTTTTAACCAAAAAATCTACTTCTTGATCGTATTGGTAGAAAAGATTTGAATTATGCTGACTTGCAGGTACATCTTTTCCTGCCCATTCTATGAAATTTCTTCCATTGCCAATTTTCCAAAAATTTACATATGTATTATTTAAATTCATCGTTATTCGTTTTTCACACTATCGTTTAACGTTTATACACGGCTTAAATTTAATTTTTAAAATTACTTAAATAAAGTATAATTGCTAACACTACCATGGAATCAAATGCGATATCAAATGTGTAAGTCAAATCAAATCGAAATAATCAAGAGTGCCACAATCAATGGAGAATCAAACTAACCGAAAAACGGTATAGACTACGTCTTGCCTATTATTTTTTCTATACCTGAATCAGGAATAAGTTCCATTAGGCATAATAATTCAATTCCAAGACCCTAAATGGCCAGGCCAAAGATTATAACTAAATAGCTTTCATTAAATACTATTTAAAAATAACCTATTGCAATTGCCAAACCAACAAGCGTAATACTCACACTCGTTTGTTGCTGTAATAAAAATGGTATTTGAGTTGGCATTGTCTAAAAAAATTACCATCCAAGCTTTTAACTCGATTATAGGTAAAGTTTCCTTGTGCCATATAGTCCTTATTAACTTCGTTGTCCCGTTCGCCTACCAAATTCGGTACGCTCTGTATCTTTTTGTTTACCATTAATTGAAAACCAACACTCCTGTTGCTGGCTATTGTTTCCATGGTTATCGGTAGATTTTTTATAGATTGTGGTTGCTTCTGTGCCTATACATTAATTGCGCACACAGAATGAATAGCATCAAATAAGATTTTTTCATTTTTAAAAGGTTTAGCATTTAAATTATTGTACCCAGGGGGGGTAACATTTTTAAAGCGTCTTCATTTAATTGTGCTGCGCATTGAGCAGTTTCTTCTTTCAGAGACTTTTACAATTCGGTCAAATAGATTTTAGAAACGCACCGGTCATTCGGGGCGTTTCTTCGTTCTACCAGACCTTTCTTTTCTAAAATATCAACGATACGGCTAACATTGGCTCTGTTACGATTGGTAGATGTTGCCAGTTCAATCTGTACAAGGCCTTCCTTAATCCAATGGTGCGCCAAAACACGAAATTGATTGGGCGTAATGGGTAATAAGACTCTTTCAAATTCCTATCAACAAGAAAATAACCCTTGGAGTATTAAAGTTTTTTTAATTAGATACACATTACATGTTTATATTGCCTCCTTAGAAGTGGTCGCATAGTCTTTGGTGAAAACACAATTTGTTGTGGTATAAACACTAAACATACATTTGTTGCAATGAATACATCTTCCTTCCAATTGAGATTTAGATTTTAGTTTGTTTACTAAATCAGGCTCACGAAGTAACGCTCTTCCTAAGGCTACAAAAGAAAATCCATAGTCCATCGCTTTTTGCATATGTGAATAATCATTTATCCCTCCCAGTAAAATCAACTGAGCATTCTTTACGATAGGTTGAAACTGCCTAGCCGACACTAACATATACATATCGTCGTAAGGATATTCTCCCAACATCAATTTACCAAATAATTTGACGCCTAGTTTAAATATACCTTTTTGAGTTGCAGCCATACCATCTATATCTGTCTCTCCTCGAAATAAGTACATTTGTTTATACACAGAAGATCCTACCGTCAATTCAAAAGCATCTACAGCTCCTGTCTCATCGAGAATTCTCACCGTTTGTGTTGATTCATCAAGCCAAATAGAACCTTTAATTCCATCATCCATGGAGATTTTAACGATGATGGCTACGCGCTCTTTTACACGCTCCTTTACAGCATTAAGAATTTCCACTGCAAATCGGGTTCGGTTTTCTATAGATCCTCCATATTCATCTTTTCGTTTGTTTATCCAAGGACTAAAAAATGCAGATACGATATACAAGTGACCAAAATGCAACTCTATCGCATCAAAACCGGCGTCTGCAGCCACTTCAGCAGCGTCAGCAAATTGCTCAATTAATTGAGCGATTTCCTTTTTTGTAATTTCTCGACAAACTTGAAAACTTGTTGGGTTAAAAAACTTAGAAGGAGCGATGGGTTGAACGCCATTAATTTTTTTATGCGCAACGGGACCAGCATGTCCTAATTGAGCAGAAACCTTTCCCCCTGCATTGTGCATGGCTTCGGTGAACTTCTGTAGACCAGGAATATTTTCTCGAATCATCAAAATTTCTCCAGGAGCTGCAAAACCATGAGGTGAAATAGCACAATAGGCTAAAGTCGTCATACCCGTTCCGCCTTCTATAAATCCTCGATGAAAGTCAATAAGTGCCTGTGTAACTTTTCCCTCGGGACTTCTACCTTCACTAGTGGCTGCTTTTATGATACGATTTGGCAAGGTAATCGGTCCAAGTTTTAAAGGTGAAAACACATCTGAGACTGCATTTGTTTCTACTTGATTACTCATAGGCTATTGCTTAAGATTATTTATATAATTTTATGAAGATGATAAATGCAAAAAAAATATTGGATTGTAAATACACTTTATTCAATGCTAACGTTTGTTATACCCTTCATTCAAATTTAAAAAAATCCAGCTATTATTACAAAATACGGGTTTAAACATCCTTAGCCTCTGTTTTTTATCCCGCACAATACCCTTCTTACAAACAGTTTTTAATATCTTCTTCTAATTTATCTAAATTAGATTGGAAACCTTTATATTCCCGGAAGGAATCCTTTATTTTTAGGTACAAGTCGTTTGCCTTATTACACTCTTTAGATTCAATATATACGGTTGCCAATGTATATTCGGCAATAGTAATGAATTTGTTATCTTTTGTAATTGAGATTATATAATCTAAAATCTGTTTTGCTTCTTCAAACTGATCATTTCTACAGTAAACCCTACCCAAATTAGTTGCGGCGTTAAAGTATGTTGAATCTGAACTCACCAAAGCCTCTTGATAATATTCAATTGCCATTTTTGCCGTTCCTATCTTACTATAAATATTTCCTAAGTTAGTTAGAATCACGGGATTGTCAGGTTCTAGTCTGTAAGCCTGAATAAAGTACTTTTCTGCATCTCTAATTTTGCCATTTTTTATTTGTTGTATTCCTGAATCATTTAATTTTTCAGCTTCTCTGTTCTTAAATTTGAAATTATTGATAAAAAAATCATTTTTCGTTACACCTTTATTAAAATAGATATGGTTCTTTCTTGGATTATCAGTACAAGAAAAAAAACTAAACACGTGAAAATGATTCCAAAAAGTTTCATAATTATTTAAATGGTGTAAATATTCTATGTTATGTTGTAGCGCTGTTTTATTTCCCCGTTACCGGGCGATTGCATGCGTGGCCACTATCGCTTAATGGTAGTGATATTTTTATCATTTTTTTTCTTTAAACGCTATCTGTTATTGCTTTTCAATATTTTGGTCGAGTAGTTGGGCTTTTAATTCAACTGAAGGAAACCACAAGGGAGCACTCATGCGGTAGCGGGCTAATTTGACATTAAAATTATCTTATTTTTTTACTCAATTTTTCCATTTTGTAAGATAATTCAAGCAAATCTGTGAGCAACATATGTACAGCATCCTCACTCAAAACGCCTCTTTTAAGGTCTTGTGGGATTTCATGTCTTTTGTCTGCCATTACATCTTTCATATATTGAGATTCATAATATTTTTTTAATGTGTTTAAATTTTTCAAGGAATCATTAAGTTCATTCAACACATTATCAGATTTTTCAACAACTAGAGTGAGTTCGTCTAATATGTTTTCCATTTTTGTAATACGATCTATTGTATTATTCATAAGTAGATGTTTATTTTTATTTCACAACTCTGTAATTTTAGAGTTGTTTAGTTATAGAATGCCAGGTTTTATTGATAATGAACCCGCTTCTCGCGCGATTGCATTGTGTGATTTCCATGGCATCAATGTAGTAATATTTTAATTATTAACTATTCTTTAATCGATATCCGCTATTGCTATTCAATATTTTGGTCGAGTAGTTGGGCTTTTTATTTAAATGCAGGATAGGACCTATGCGGTAGCGTGAGAATAGAAATAAATATATTAAAAATTAGTCTGTTTATACTATGAAATTCTTTTTTTATCAAATGTGTGGCATCGGGTTATCTATTGTTGTGTTATGATATTTTTCTAATTAGTTTATTATAGTCATAGTAAATTTTCTCCTTTCGTTTTTTTCCTTTGATCCACCCATATACTTTCTTCAATTCAGGATTATATTCTATCGAAGTTTCTGAACAGTTGCCTAGAAAATAATGATCATACTTTTCCGTTGGCATTTCCTCATATTGAGAGAGATTTGGTGTCATTAAATAAACTTTGCTGATTTCGAAGTCTCTGACACCTGTTCGACAATCAGCACCATTTGATGCAAATATTCGTATGATTTTCCTTTTGTTCTTACCTTTAATAACAGAAATAATTTCCAGGTCAATGGATTCATAAAATTCAGGAGGATGATTATATTCCTCCTCAAATGAGGCATTGACAGCATCTTCTAGAGTTGTAAATGTTTTTCCATTTTCAAGATGGAAATTTCGTTCAACAACTTTTGCTAATACTACTAATTCTGCATTTTTAGCTGTTTTAATAAAATTACCATCCCAAAAACAATTACAAGCGAAGGTCAAGGTAGAACTTAAAATAAAAATTATCGTTAGAATTGGATTTTTCATTATGTTATATAATGTCTCCTATAGGTACAGTATGAGATTGAGACATTTATTTTTCGATTAATGACTTACTTTAAATTTATAAAATTACTGTTGGGTTTGGCACTTATCTGCTATTGCGATTATGCATTGTTGTCACACGTAATTTGTTAAAGGAATATTGCAATGTCAAAATATGAAAATTCCGTCTCTCTTCCATGCGGAACATTCGTAAATTTATATAAAAAACTAACTTAAGTTTAGTGAGGGGGACTTGTAAATGGTACGTGATGTTATTTTAGGCACTTTATGCCTGATACTATACACATCGAAGTCTGTATTATGGTTTGTGGAAATAATGCTTTTTTAATGGTATCAATGGTATCACTCCATAGTAATCACAATCTTTCCTTTGGTGTGACCATTTTCTAAGGCAGTATGTGCTTCTCTAATTTCATCAAGGGAAAAGCGCTTAGAAATAAATGGTTTTAATTCACCAGTATTTAATAGCTCGGCAATGCTCTGCATATCTTCCTTCTTGTTTTTAAGTGTAAATCGTACCCCAATGCATCCTACCTTTTCGGCTTTTTCTTCAACCTCGGCATTTGTGGCACTCGGGATACTAATTAAGATACCTCCTGGTTTGAGAGATTTTAAAGAGCGATCGATATAATCGCCGCCAATCAAATCGAAAACCACATCCATATCTCTAGCTTCCTCTTCAAACTTTTGGGTTTTGTAATCAATGAAATGATCGACGCCTAATGATTTTACAAAATCTTCTTTGGGTGAGGAAGCCGTTGCCCAGACTTCAGCGCCAAAATGTTTGGCGAACTGAACTCCATAATGTCCAACACCACCAGAAGCCGCGTGAATCAGGACTTTTGTATTGGGATCTAACTTACCGAAATATTTCAAAGCTTGATAGGCGGTAATCGCGGCAATAGTACTTGCTGCTGCATGTTCAAAGCTTACATGCTCAGGAATAATAGTCAAATGTTTTTCTTTGGCAACAAAATACTCGGCGTAGGTTTTTCCGAATCCGGGAAACCCGACAATCCCGAAAACATTATCACCAGGCTTAAACGAAGAAATATGTTCTCCTACTTTTTCAATTACACCGCTGGCGTCCCATCCTAAAATTGGATGTTCGTGTTTTAGCAAAGGTTCGCTATAGCGGTTTCCATTTCGGGTTTTTACTTCGATGGGATTGATGCTAGCCACTTTGGTTTTAACTAGAATTTCGTCGCTATCTATTTCTGGAATTGGAATCTCTTTTACTTCCAGTTGTTCTACACCACCAATTCCTTTATATATAGCTGCTTTCATAACTTTAATATTTAGTGTTTTATTAATAATTTGCTTTGCTGTTATTTGGGGTCTGTATCTTTTCTTTAGTCTGTAATATTAAGCGTATCCTTCAAAATGTGAATATCAACCTTCTTGCGTTTGGTTAGGTGCGTGATTAAGTACTTAATTTAACAAATATAAACCAAATAGACACGAGCACGAGGTGCGTATTGTGCGTAGCAAAAATCTGCGTCTTGATAGTTATTGGGATTAGTAAGTAGGCAATAGCTAGCAATGAATTATATACTTTTTTGTGTGGCGTTATTTAATTTTTCAATCGTTTCATCCAATTCTTTCTTTAAATATATTTCTGTCATTAAAACGTCATTGGTTAGCAATTCAAAAATTCCGATTATATCTAAAATTTTCGTATCTGAATCTATTCCAATAAATTTAGTAGTTAAACTTCTTCCTAATTCAGTATTTGAATTTAATTTTTTATAAGCATTCGATATTAGTTTTATTTTCTCAATATCTAATTCTTGAAAAATTCCGCCAATTTTTGCACTTTCAAATGCTATGTCTTCAATACCAGGAATTCCAAGCCCATTCCAATTTGGAATAGAATTATGTCTAAATATAGTATTTGAAAAATACGGTAAATATGCATTTTCCATTGAAATATTTTTTCTAATACTATCAAATCCTACTTTAATGTTTTGATGATAAATAATAGATTCTTCTAATCTTAATGAGTTTGATTGCAACTCTTTTGTTATTAATCCCAAGGATTCTATAACATTTTCTTTCATTTTTTTATCAGACTTGTATTCACTCACCTCTATCCCTAAAAAAACTCCAAAAGCAACAATCAACAATTCAAGTATATATTTTAATACGGCCTTTTTTTTTATTTTCATTTCTATGGTTTTAATGCCAGAAAAATATTTTAAAATAGACCTTTTTGACATTCTCATTTTTAATGTTCGTTAAGGTATATAGTTTACAAATTAAGGACATATGCTTTACACTAGATTGTGACATAGTCTAATTGATACATTATTACTTGTTTTTTACCACAGTACTTTGTTGTACGCAGTTATTTTACACGGTCTAATGTCATTTCAAAGAATTGATGCCAATTTTCTCCTTGCTTTATTTCTCCGATTTCGTACCACTGGTCTTTTTCATTTAGCTCTATTACATAACGCATATTCTCGTTTGGATACCAATGGAATTTTCCATTTACTAATTCTCCTTTGAACTCTCCTTTTCTTCCGTTTTGTAAATATGATTGAAAAGTATAGTTATTCTCTTTTTTATTATATGAAATTATGGCCATAGCGTTGTGAATAATCATACCATTATTACGTCCTACACCGTAAATCAAAATTACCGTACTATCCAATTTGAACTCTATATCTTCTGTTTGTTCAAATTCAGCTTTTTTCCTGTTTGCACCCATCATCCATCCTTTTCCTTTCCATTTACCTGTAATAAAATCGAGTTTAGAAACTTCAGATTTAGATATAGAATCCGTTTCAAATGATTGTCCGAATGACGTTCCGATAATCATTGTTGAAATAGCTATAGTCAAAAATATTGTCTTCATAATTTTGGTTTTAATTGCACCCAATGTTGAAATAAAGACAGTGCTTTTGCAGAATCTTATCGCGTAAGCTTGATTTTACTTTTAATTACCATTTTCTGAGCGTAGCAATGTTAAGCATTGACTTTATTTTTTGTTGGTAATAGTTTTTGTAATTCAGTAAGCTTTCTGTTTATTTCACTCCAAGGACTAGCATTATTGTAAAATTTTTTATACACAGGACCGTTTTCACCGTTTATAACAATAGTTATTTGATCCGCACCTTTACTATTCATTTCTTCAATATCTTCCAATTTAATTTTTATTTCTTCTTTTCCAAATACAATACTATAATGAACGATGGTAATTAAGTCATTCTCCGTTTCTACATCTATAATGAGTATTTTATAGAAGAGGTCGTATAGAAATCTCCCAACGATTAATATAATAAGTGTCGACCAAAAAAAGTGTTCAGAGAAAAAGTCCATTACAACAATAAATAAGGAAAAGCCTACTGTGTAGAGCAGTCCATATATCGTCTCTTTTTTATAATTGTCTATCATTTTAGTTTTGGTCAATTATTGCTTACGTTATTTTATATGGCTCGTAGCTTGCAAATTTAAAAATTTGGCGACTTTCCAAATATGCTTTAACTTCGGTTAAGCAACTAATTAGCTATGAGCTATATACGTCTTAAGTTTACAATTCA
>NZ_JAVLSO020000013.1:0-41285 GCF_032080575.2 Aequorivita sediminis
CCGATACTTATTTAACCTCTCATCTTGTCTATGAACACGCTTATTCGCTAAGCGGGTGCAAATATACAACTCTTTTTTTAACCTACAACACTTTGCAGAAAATAAATTAAAAAAGATTTGAAAGAACTTTTACGCTTCATCCTAAAACTAAAAAAAACGTTTTCCAAAGCGGGGTGCAAATATAAAACCATTTTTGATACCCGCAACACTTTTGAAAAAGTATTTTTGTAAAATTTTAAAGAGCGAGTTTTTAACCCCTGAAACAAGCAATTCTGTTTCGTTAAGCGGGTGCAAATATAACCCCGTTTTTTAACCCCACAACATTAATTTAAACTTTTTTTAATGCCTACTTAATAATAAATCATAACACACTGAAAACTCAGAACTTAAAATGAAAAATAAATTTCCCCCACTTATACCTTAATATATATACTATTAAAAATACCATCAAAACCAAACACCCCTAAAGCTCCATTAATCCTAGTAAATACAAGTAAAACCACATCACCTAAACTTCCGAAAAACAGGATAAATAATATCGGTTTCTTATAATTCATATAGCTAAATAAATCACCATTCTATAACAGACACAGAATTGCGAAATTCACTTCGGTTATAAACCAACAATTCGGAAAATTAAATTATCATTAGATTCTACTCATTAAACACTTCCCAAGAAAACACCTAACAACTCAAAATAATGATTTGATTATTCTCTATTTACTTCGACACAGCAAATAGTAACGCTACATCATAATACTACTGTTTTCTCACAAGAAACCGTAAAACGAATATTGCAAAACGGTTAAACTAATAGTATCTTTGCAGCCTAAAATTTTCAACATATGATAGCCATTACCCTACCAGATGGAAGTGTAAAGCATTTTGAAGCAGGAGTTACTCCAATGGATGTAGCTAAAAGCATAAGTGAAGGATTTGCACGAAATGTAATTTCGGCATCCTTTAATAAACAAACCGTAGAAACTTCCACCCCGTTAACACAGGACGGAAACCTTGTACTATATACGTGGAAAGACGACCAAGGTAAAAAGGCGTTTTGGCATTCTACAGCACATATTCTTGCACAAGCACTAGAACAATTATACCCTGGAATCAAGCTTACTATTGGTCCAGCCATTGAAAACGGATTTTATTACGACGTAGATTTTGGAGACATAACTATTTCTGATAAAGATCTGAAAGAG
Organism: Aequorivita sediminis; assembly: GCF_032080575.2. Lineage (NCBI taxonomy): Bacteria > Pseudomonadati > Bacteroidota > Flavobacteriia > Flavobacteriales > Flavobacteriaceae > Aequorivita > Aequorivita sediminis. Next base: position 1,206 of record NZ_JAVLSO020000013.1, read on the forward strand.
ATTGAAAACAAAATGCTTGAAATTGCTAGAGGAAAGCACGAGTTTTCAATTCGCGAGTCTTCTAAAGCAGATGCGTTAGAATATTATAAAAAACAAAACAACGAGTATAAAGTAGAGCTTATTGAAAATCTTGAGGACGGAAGTATTACTTTCTGCGATCACGATAATTTCACCGATTTATGCCGCGGGGGACACATTCCAAATACTGGAATTGTAAAAGCCATTAAATTAATGAGTATTGCAGGAGCATACTGGAGAGGTGACGAAAACAACAAACAGCTTACTCGTGTTTATGGAATTAGCTTTCCTAAACAAAAGGACTTAACTGAATACCTACAGTTACTAGAAGAAGCTAAAAAACGCGACCACAGAAAACTTGGAAAAGAATTAGAGCTTTTCACGTTTTCGCAAAAGGTTGGTCAGGGTCTGCCATTATGGCTTCCAAAAGGAGCAGCTTTACGTGAAAGACTTGAGAACTTCCTAAAGAAAGCTCAGAAAAAAGCCGGTTATGAAATGGTAGTTACACCACATATCGGTCACAAAGAATTATATATGACATCTGGTCATTATGAAAAATATGGTGCAGATAGTTTTCAACCTATACTAACTCCGCACGAAGGGGAAGAGTTTTTACTTAAACCGATGAACTGCCCTCACCACTGTGAGATATTCAACAGCAAGCCGTGGTCTTACAAAGATTTACCAAAGCGTTTTGCAGAATTTGGAACAGTGTATCGCTACGAACAAAGTGGTGAACTTCACGGTTTAACCCGTGTAAGAGGATTTACTCAAGACGATGCCCACATCTTCTGTACACCAGATCAACTTGATGAGGAGTTTAAAAAAGTAATCGACCTTGTACTTTACGTATTTGGTTCCTTAGGATTTGAAAACTTTACAACACAAGTATCGTTAAGAGATCCTGAAAAGCCTGAAAAATACATAGGAAGACCTGAACTTTGGAAAAAAGCAGAGCAAGCTATCATCAATGCTGTAAAAGACAAGAATCTAGATTACGTAATTGAAGAAGGTGAAGCTGCGTTTTACGGACCTAAACTAGACTTTATGGTTAAAGATGCTTTAGGAAGAAGTTGGCAGTTAGGAACTATTCAAGTAGATTACACACTACCAGAGCGATTTGAATTAGAATACAAGGGAAGTGACAATGAAATGCACCGCCCGGTTATGATTCACCGCGCGCCATTTGGTAGTATGGAACGATTTGTAGCAATTTTATTAGAACATACGGGTGGAAATTTCCCTCTTTGGTTAATGCCAGAACAGGTAAGTATCTTATCTTTAAGTGAAAAATATGAAAAATACTCCCAAAAAGTTTTAAATTTGCTTGAAAATGACGAAATTCGCGCCCTTGCTGACAACAGAAGCGAGACCATCGGCAAGAAAATTAGGGAGGCAGAAATGAATAAAATCCCTTATATGCTGATTGTAGGAGAACAAGAAGAAAAAGATGGTACGGTTTCTGTACGAAAGCATGGGGAAGGTGATTTAGGGACAATGTCTATAAAGGCCTTTTCAGAATTGATTCAGAAAGAAATAAAAGAAGAATCGATAGAATTTAATGTTTAACTAAATATTTTAAGCCATAGCAATACGAAGAAAAAGAAGTAGAGGACCTGCAAGGGTAATTAAGGAAGATCAACACAGAATCAACGGAAAGATTCGTGCTGAAGAAGTACGCCTTGTTGGAGACAATGTAGAGATAGGAGTTTATCCTTTAAAAAAAGCTCGTGAGATAGCAGCAGAGCAAGAACTTGATCTTGTTGAAATTTCACCAAATGCAAATCCACCTGTTTGTAAGGTAATAGACTATAAGAAGTTTGTTTATGAACAGAAGAAGCGTGAGAAATCCTTAAAAGCAAAAGCGTCTAAAGTTACCATTAAGGAAATTAGATTTGGACCAAATACGGATGATCACGATTACGAATTCAAAAAGAAACACGGTATTAAGTTTTTGGAGGATGGTGCTAAGCTAAAAGCTTATGTATTCTTTAAAGGCCGCTCAATTATTTATAAAGACCAGGGTGAGATTTTACTTTTGCGTCTTGCGCGTGATTTAGAAGAATACGGTAAGGTTGAGCAAATGCCAAAACTTGAGGGTAAACGAATGATTATGTTCATTGCACCTAAGAAGAAATAATCAATATTAAGTATTGATTTAAATTAAGTGATGTAGAACTTCGGTTTTTTTAATACAAACCGAATGTAATAATAATGCGAAATAATAATTAAATAAGAAAACATGCCTAAACAAAAGACAAAATCTAGTGCTAAGAAGCGTTTCAAGCTTACAGGTTCTGGTAAAATTAAAAGAAAGCATGCGTTTAAAAGCCACATCTTAACAAAGAAGAGCAAAAAACGTAAACTTGCATTGACTCATGACGCCTTAGTGGACAAAGCCGATGAAAGCAACGTTAAGCAAATGCTTCGTTTGAAGTAAAAAGCTTAACCGGTTAAAACAAATTATTTAAACCCTGGAGTAGTGCTTTTATAAAGAATTCAGGATTCAGTCCCGATCACTATCGAGATCAGAATTAAAGAATCGCCTGCTACAAAAAAAATTAAAATTATGCCAAGATCAGTAAATTCAGTTGCGAAGAGAGCCCGCAGAAAAAAGGTTCTTAAACAAGCCAAAGGTTACTTTGGAAGACGTAAAAACGTATGGACTGTTGCGAAAAACGCAGTAGACAAAGCAATGCTTTATTCATACCGTGACCGTCGTGTTAAGAAGAGAAATTTTAGATCTCTTTGGATTACTCGTATTAATGCGGGTGCAAGACAGCATGGAATGTCTTATTCACAATTTATGGGAAGTTTAAAAAATAGTGGAATTGAGTTAAACCGTAAGGTTTTAGCTGATTTAGCTATGAATCACCCTGAGGCTTTTGCCGCAATCGTAAAGAAAGTAAAATAAGACAATAACTATATTATTTCGTATTAAAACCGCTTCAGCAATGAAGCGGTTTTTTATTTTACAGCTATTGTTATATAATGTTTATCTTAGCTAAAAGCATTTTAATGAAACTTTTTGTCAAGATACTTCTTATCTTCTTACTGCTTTCGTACACCGAAATAAATGCTCAATTTAAAACTACTTATCACGACTCTAATGGCTCCAGTGTCTATATTCCTTTAGGTAAAATTTCTTTTGCCGATGAAGTTGTATCCTTTACAATCGGCAATCCAAAACCTTTTAAGGAGTTTAGAGATAGCTCTCAAGCCCTTCACGAACCAAATTACACCAAGTATGAAAAGGCAGACTTTGTGTCGTTAGGATGCGGAGGTGTGTTGGTGGTAAAATTCACTAACAATGGGTTTATGAACTTAGAGGGAGACGACTTATACATCTTTGAAGTTGGACCTTCCAAAGAGACTGCTACGGTTGAAGTTTCGTCAGATGGAGAGAATTGGATTTACGCCGGTAAAACAAAAGGAGGGAAATCTAGCATCGACCTATCCGATGAGGGGGTAGACAACAATACTATTTTCTATTATTTACGGTTGACAGACCTTAAAGATTTATGTAGGAGTAAAACCGCCGGTGCTGATATTGATGCTGTAGCCGCAATAAATAGCGTTGTAAAATTAGATATTGCTGCTGATGTACTTTTTGGAGTGGATAAATTTGATTTAAAAGAAACAGCCACTAAAACCATAGATTCCATTTCAAGAGTTTTAGATGAAATACCAAGTGCTACTATTTTAATTGAAGGACATACTGATAGTGATGGGACCAATGAGTATAATATCGAATTGTCAAAAAACCGATGTGTGTCTGTTAAAGAGCGTTTAAAAGCAGCATGTAAAAACTACGATAGATTCAATTTTGAGGTAAAAGCTTATGGAGAAAGCAAGCCAAGGGTTCCAAATGATTCCCCAGAAAACAAACAACTAAACCGTAGAGTTGAAATTATGGTTCTTCCTCCTAAAGAATATTACGAATCTCTTTCGAACTAAAATTCTAGGTTTTCTGTTTTTTCTTCTTTGCTGCAGGAAACAATACGTTATTCAAAATAAGTCTATAGCCAGGAGATTTTGGGTGTAGTGCTAATTCTGTAGGTGCGTCCCCTACTCTATGTTGATAATCTTCTGGGTCGTGACCTCCAAAAAAAGTAAAAAATCCTTTTCCCTTAATTCCGTGAATGTAACGCGCTTCCCCATTCGATTTATTTTCACCCATAACAAGCACGTTCGATTTTATCTGATCTCTAGCAAAGGAAGTTGTTTGCCCCATAAATCCCTTCACTAAAGATGTATGGTTCTGGCAAAGCATGGTAGGAATTGGATCCCATTTTGCAGAATAATCCATCAGAGAAAAATAATCTGTTTCCTTTTTAACCTTGCGCTTAGCGGTCATATCAATACTAGAAAACTCATAAACCATAGGGCTTCGCTCTAATACAAAATCGGTAAAAGCAAAGGTCCTACTATAATCAATTTTACTTTGATATCCTGGTTCGCTTGGATCACCATCAAACATTGGCTCGCATATGTCTACCCCTTCAGCAGAAAGTGCTATATCAAAACTATCAGTAGCACTACACATTGCAAACATAAATCCGCCACCGATAACGTAATCTCTAATTTTTTTAGCAACAGCCAACTTTTGTTCAGACACTTTATTATAACCTAATTTAGCTGCAAGCTCTTCAGCTTTTCTCTTTTCTTCTATATACCAAGGAGCAGAACGATACGCTCTATAAAATTTTCCGTACTGCCCAGTAAAATCTTCGTGGTGTAAATGCAGCCAATCGTAAAGTATCAATTGGTCGCTTAAAACCTCTTCGTCATAGACGGTGGTATATGGTATTTCGGCATAAGTGAGCACCATAGTTACTGCATCATCCCAAGGTAAATTTCCTTTGGGGGTATAAACTGCAATTTTTGGAGCTTTCTCAAGAACTACAGCATCCATATTTTTTGAAGGACTACTAATATCAAGTAGAATTTGCTCTGTTTTACTGTCGGATAGTACTTCGAAAGAAACCCCTCTTATCTGACATTCTTTTTGAGTTTCTGCAGTATCTGGAAGTAAAAAAGATCCACCCCTATAGTTTAACAACCACTTTACCTTTTGTTGCTTTTCGAGTACCCAATAGGTTATGCCATACGCTTTTAAATGTTCTTTCTGACTTTCAGCATCCATAGGAATTAGGATATAAGATGCAAATGCATTTACAGAAAATAAAAACAGAAATAGAAAGGAGATTTTTTTGATCATAGCTCAAATATAGTAACAAATTTTAAGCCAGAGAGTTGATAAAATATAATATCGTATAGTTTCAAGAAAGAAGTTTTGTGCTTAAGGAAATTGAATTTCAGACTAAGCAACTATCTTTTTACTATTAGTAATCTATGAAAGTCGAAGGGAGGATATTAATTGCGTACCCTTAAAAGGAAAAGGATGGAACATAAATTGCGTTCCATCCTTTTTTCTATGTTGTAAAGTTTTCTACTAAGTCTTAAAAAGGCACGTCGTTATCTTCTGAAGAAGAAAAGTCATCGTTCATTGAACTGCCAAAAGCTTCATTTGGTGATGGAAGGTTTTGCGGGTTAAAACTATCGTCGTTAGCTGCATCGTTCATTCTCGAATGAATTTCTGTAGGAGTGATAAACGACTCTAGATTCTCAAATTTACCAAGATGTCCTACGAACTTAAGACGAATTTCATCTAAACCACCGTTACGGTGCTTAGCCACGATAAATTCTGCCTGTCCTGCAGTTGGTGAATGCTCATCGTCATCCCATTCGTCAATTTTATAATATTCTGGACGATAAATAAACGATACAATATCGGCATCCTGTTCAATCGCTCCAGATTCACGTAGATCGGAAAGTAAAGGACGTTTGCTACCTCCACGTGTTTCAACCGCACGAGATAGCTGAGAAAGTGCGATTACAGGAACGTTCAATTCCTTAGCCAAGGCTTTAAGGTTTCGAGAAATTGTTGAAATTTCCTGCTCACGGTTTCCTCCTTTTTGAGTTCCCCCGGCAGTCATTAACTGTAAGTAATCTATAATTATTAGCTTAATTCCGTGTTGCGATGAAAGTCTTCTAGCCTTCGCTCGTAAATCGAAAATAGATAGTGAAGGCGTATCATCAATAAATAGCGGTGCCTTCTCTAATCCTTTTACTTTTACATTAAGTTGCTCCCACTCGTGTTTTTCAAGATTTCCGGTTCTTAGTTTTTCTGAACTCAGTTGTGTTTCAGATGAAATAAGTCTTGTGATAAGCTGTACAGACGACATTTCCAGCGAGAAAAAGGCAACAGGTATATTGTGCTCAACAGCCATATTTCGTGCCATAGAAAGCGTTAGTGCCGTTTTACCCATACCAGGACGAGCTGCAATAATAATTAAATCACTAGGCTGCCAACCCGATGTAAGTTCGTCAACTTTCGCGAAGCCAGAGGGTACACCCGAGAGTCCTTCTTTATTTGCTATTTCTTCAATTCGTTTTTTAGCTTGTATAACGAGACTCTGAGCAGTTTCGGAAGAACGCTTAATATTACCTTGAGTTACTTCGTATAATTTTGCTTCCGCAGTATCTAAAAGATCAAAAACATCTGTACTCTCATCGTAAGACTCTTCAATTATTTCATTTGAAATTTTAATCAAGCTTCGCTGAATATATTTCTGAAGAATAATACGTGCATGGAACTCAATATGCGCCGAAGAAGACACCTTTTGAGTAAGCTGAATAAGGTAATATTCGCCTCCAATCATTTCTATTTTACCATTCTTCTTAAGTTGGCTAGAAACGGTTAATAAGTCGACTGGTTGACTGTCTTCAAACAGTTCATATATAGCATCAAAGATGAATTGGTGGGCTTGTTTGTAAAAAACATCTGCGTGAAGAATATCAATAACCTCATCGACTCCTTTTTTATCAATCATCAACGCTCCAAGCACAACTTCCTCTAAATCAACAGCTTGTGGCGGTATCTTCCCTTTTTCTAGGGAAATCACTTGAGCAGATCGTTTTGAAAAATTGGTTTGAGATTTGATTTGTTCCATTATGCGAATGTAAATAAAATGTTAAGAGAAAGGTATGGTTTTATAAGGTACGATATTAACTGTTCATCAACAATTTAACTGTTGAAAACTATGTTTTGTTGTTGATAACCCGTAAAAAAATCCGAAGATTGCACTTCGGATTTACGGTATGCTAAGCTATAGTTAGTTTTAACTTTTAAACTCACCCATTTCTAAATATTTATCCATTCTCTTTTTCACCAAATCGGTTGGGGATAACATTTTTAGACCATCGTAAGTCTTTACAATTGCTTCAGAAACGGTTTTAAAAGTCTTTGTTCGGTTGCTATGTGCGCCACCTAAAGGTTCCTTTACAATTTCGTCGATAAGTTTTAATTTTTTCATGTCTTTGGCTGTAAGTTTTAAAGCATCTGCTGCTTGTTCTTTAAACTCCCAGCTTCTCCATAAAATAGAAGAACAACTCTCTGGAGATATAACAGAGTACCAAGTGTTTTCGAGCATTAATACTTTATCACCTACTCCTATTCCAAGGGCACCACCACTTGCACCTTCACCTATAATAATAACAATTATTGGCACTTTTAGGCGTGTCATTTCTAAAATGTTTCTAGCAATTGCTTCTCCTTGCCCTCTTTCTTCAGCTTCAAGTCCTGGAAATGCTCCTGGAGTATCTACAAAACAAACTACAGGTACATTAAACTTTTCGGCCGACTTCATAAGTCGTAAAGCTTTTCTATATCCTTCAGGATTTGCCATCCCAAAATTTCTATATTGACGTGTTTTGGTGTTGTAACCTTTTTGCTGACCTACAAACATAAAGCTTTGGTCCCCTACTTTTCCTAAACCACCTACCATTGCTTTGTCATCTTTAAAGCCACGATCACCGTGAAGCTCTAAAAATGTATCACCGCAAATAGCATTTATATAATCCATTGTATATGGACGATCTGGATGACGAGAAAGTTGTACACGCTGCCAAGGTGTAAGGTTTTTATATATTTCTTTTTTAGTATCGTTAAGTTTCTTTTCAATCTGCTTGCAAGTATTGGATACGTCTACTTCGCTCTCTTCTCCAATAAGACAGGCTTTTTCATACTGCTCTTGCAATTCTTTAATAGGGAGTTCAAAATCAAGATATTCCATAATATATTTCCTTCTTTTTATAAAGGTTGGTGTACAAAGATAAAATTTTGTTTTAGAGGTTAGACAATCTTCGTCTTTTTCTTTCTTGTGTTATTTTAATGATGCCATTTGCAATTACAGTAATTAAGATTATTAAAGCTCCATAATAAAATTGAGGGCTCATATTTTCTGAATCACCTAAAATTATGAGCGCTAGAACAATCCCATATACTGGCTCCATATTAATGCTAAGCATAACCGTGTATGGGCTTATCCATTTCATAACGTGTACCGATGCTATAAAAGCATACGCTGTACACACGGAAGCTAAAATTAAAAGGTACATCCAATCGTTGGCGGACACCTTGAAAAATTCGGCTGTAAAACTTCCTGAAAAAGCCAAATATATTGTTATACCTAAAACGCCAAACATCAACTCATAAAATGAAATAGCCGATGCTTTGTGTTTTAGCACAAATTTCCCATTGATAACCGAAAATAAAGCGCTTAAAAATGCTGAGATTAGCGCCAATACGATTCCTAGAGTATAGGAGGCTTCCACATCGAAAATAACATAAAGTCCTGCAACAACTATCAACCCAAATAATACTTCGTATAAAATTACTTTTCTACCGTATAGTAACGGCTCTAAGATTGATGCAAAAAAAGCTCCTGTTGAAAGCACGGCAAGGGTTACCGAAACATTGGACGCCTTTATTGCTCCAAAAAAAGTGAGCCAATGCAAGGCTATAATTATGCCACCCAGGGCAAAGCCAGAGAGTGTTTTTAATGAGAAGTTGAGTTTTTCTTTTTTAAACTTCAGAAAAGCAAAAATTATTAGTGTAGCTAGTAACATCCGGTACCATACCAATGGTATGGCTTCTAAGGAAATCAAAGCTCCTAACACAGCAGTGAACCCCCAAATAAATATTATAAAATGAAGATGGAGGTAATTAAGTAGCTTATCGTTTCGCATTTCTCAACAGATAAATGGCCAATATTGCAAATACAAAGTTTGGAAACCAAGTTGCGACTAAAGGAGAGAAATCACTTTGCTCGGCCATAGTACCAAACACCTTATCGAAAAAGACAAATATCATCCCGATACTAATTCCAATTGCGAGGTTAAGCCCCATTCCACCACGTCTTTTTACTGAGGAAACTGCTACAGCAATAATGGTTAGGATATAAGCTGAAACTGGTAAACTCCAACGTTTGTAACGCACAACTTCGTATCGATTAATATACGAAGATCCACGTGCTTTTTCCTTCTCTATAAAGTCGTTTAGTTCGAAGAAATTAAGTGTTTCTGCTATATAGGTTACAGGCGTTAAATCTTCCATAGTGAAAGAGAAAACGGTATCTAATTTATGTTCGCTCTGTATAATGTCTTCATTTTCTCCTATTATACGTTTTCGGTAATTAAACAGTGAATAAGTACTATCTTCTTCATTGTACTTAATTTGTCCAGCCGAAATCTTGTAAGTCATTTTATTCCCTTCAAAATGTTCTAAAGTGAAGTTACTACCTATCTTTTCAGCAACATTAAAGTAGCTTACATAGATGTATTCGTTCTTGTTTATCTGTGTGTAAACATTGCTTTGATCTCGATCTTTTCTTCCTTTCTTTAAGTATTCATAAGAAAATTCATTGAAGCCCTTACTCGCTTTTGGCGCTAGGTACATACTAAACCCCAAGGCAGCAATACAAACGATTGTTGCGCCAATTAAATAAGGTCTTAAAAATCTAGAATACGAAACTCCACTACTTAAAAAGGCAATAACCTCTGTATTATTGGCAAGTTTTGAAGTAAACCAAATTACTGAAAGGAATAGAAACAGCGGAAAAAGTAAATTGGCAAAATAGATAGTGAAGTTATAGAGATAGATTAAAACCTCCATTAACGGCACTTCATTCTCTAGAATTTTGTCAATTTTTTCAGCGAGATGGACTGCAATACCAATAGGGATAAATAGCAATAAAAGGAGCGTAAAAGTGCCCAAATATCTTTTAAGTATGTATTTATCCAGTATGCTAAGCATTGTTTATAGTCTTTGAGCTAGTTTTTTAACCATACCGTTTTTCCAATCGGCAAATGTACCCGCTAAGATATGTTTTCTCGCTTCGCGAACCAACCACAGGTAGAAACCAAGGTTGTGAATAGTGGCAATTTGTCGACCTAACATTTCATTTACAGTGAATAAATGACGGAGGTAAGCCTTGCTGTATTCGGTGTCTACCCATGTAATTCCCATTGGGTCTACCGCTGAAAGATCGGCTTCCCATTTTTTGTTTTTGATGTTTATTATTCCTTCAGAAGTAAAAAGCATTCCGTTACGGCCATTTCTTGTAGGCATAACACAATCGAACATATCGATTCCAAGGGCAATATTTTCTAATATATTAACTGGTGTACCTACACCCATAAGATAACGAGGTTTATCTTTTGGAAGAATATCGGTTACAATTTCGGTCATTTCGTACATTTCTTCTGCAGGTTCTCCCACCGAAAGACCACCAATGGCATTACCTTCTGCTCCAACTGAAGCTATATATTCTGCCGATTGTTTTCTTAAATCTTTGTAGGTGCTTCCTTGAACTATCGGGAAAAACGTTTGGTCGTAATCGTATTTTAAAGGTGTTTTACCTAAGTGTTTTATACATCTATCCAACCAACGATGCGTCATATGCATAGAGCGTTTGGCGTAGTTGTAATCGCAAGGATAAGGCGCACATTCATCAAAAGCCATAATAATATCGGCTCCGATAGTACGCTGAATTTCCATCACGTTTTCAGGAGTGAAAAAATGATAGCTCCCGTCTATATGACTTTTAAACTTAACCCCTTCTTCTTTAATTTTTCTATTTGCCGAAAGCGAATACACTTGATACCCTCCACTATCGGTTAGGATATTTCGGTCCCAGTTCATAAATTTATGAAGTCCGCCTGCTTTTTCAAGAATTGGCATTTGTGGACGTAAGTACAAGTGATAGGTATTACCAAGAATAATATCGGGGTTTATATCTTCCTTAAGTTCGCGTTGATGCACTCCTTTTACAGTACCTACGGTACCAACAGGCATAAAGATTGGTGTTTCAATAACACCGTGATCTGTAGTAATAGTTCCAGCTCTTGCGCTGCTTTGTGTATCTGTGGCTTCTAATTTAAACTGCATTCAGCTATTTTTATTGAGGATGCAAAGATAACTTTATAATTCTGAAATCGGGATTCTGAATTCAGATTTGAATGGCATGTTAACAAAACTGCTAAATCGTTAATAAAAGGTTATACTACTATTTTGCTTCCCTTATTATATAGGTTACTTTTGAAGCTGAAAATTAAACTATGTTATGGCAGATTACAAAGCACTTGAAGATTTAGTAATTCAGGTACGAAGAGATATTCTTCGACAGGTACACAAAGTAAATTCGGGACATCCGGGAGGTTCATTAGGGTGTGCAGAATTTTTTGTTGCACTTTACAACGAATTAATGGATCACGATAATGATTTTTCTATGGACGGCGAAAACGAAGATATCTTCTTCCTTTCAAACGGACATATCTCTCCAGTTTTTTACAGTGTTTTAGCGCGTTCTGGGTATTTCCCAGTAGAAGAACTAAACACTTTCCGCCTTTTAGATTCTCGTTTACAAGGTCATCCAACTACTCACGAAGGGTTGCCAGGTATTCGTATGGCTTCTGGCTCTTTAGGTCAAGGGATTTCAGTTTCTATTGGAGCTGCTCAAACTAAAAAGTTGAATAACGACAATCACATTGTTTATACGCTTTGCGGTGATGGTGAGTTACAAGAAGGTCAGAACTGGGAAGCTATTATGTATGCTGCAGGAAATAAAGTGGACAACCTAATTGTTACCATCGATTTAAACGGACAGCAAATTGACGGTTCTACAGAAAATGTACTTCCTTTAGGAAATATGAAAGCTAAGTTTGAAGCTTTTGGCTGGGATGTAATGGATATTGAAGAAGGAAATAACATTGAAGCTGTAATAACTGGAATGAAAAAAGCCAAAGAAAAAACTGGAAAAGGAAAACCAGTATGTGTGCTTTTACGTACAGTAATGGGTAATGGTGTAGATTTTATGATGCACACTCACGATTGGCACGGGAAAGCGCCAAACGACGAGCAATTAGAAAATGCACTTTCACAGAATCCTGAAACCTTAGGAGACTATTAAAATTGAAAAAAATCAAGATGAAAAAATATACAGATTCAGGCAAAAAAGATACACGATCAGGTTTTGGTGACGGACTTACCGAGCTTGGAAAGAAAAACAAAGACGTAGTTGCGCTTTGTGCAGATCTTACAGGTTCACTTAAAATGGATGAATTCAAGAAAAATCATCCTGAACGTTTCTTCCAAATAGGAATTGCTGAAGCTAATATGATAGGAATTGCAGCTGGAATGACTATAGGAGGCAAGATACCTTTCACTGGAACTTTTGCCAACTTTTCTACAGGAAGGGTTTACGACCAAATTCGTCAAAGCGTTGCCTACAGTGGTAAAAACGTAAAGATTTGTGCTTCACACGCAGGTATTACTTTAGGTGAAGATGGGGCAACACACCAAATTTTAGAAGATATTGGTTTAATGAAAATGCTTCCAGGAATGACTGTAATTAACACTTGCGATTACAATCAGACTAAAGCTGCCACCATTGCAGTTGCTGAGCACGAAGGACCTGTTTACCTTCGTTTTGGAAGACCAAAAGTAGCTAACTTTACTCCTGCCGATCAAAAGTTTGAAATCGGAAAAGCTATTCAGTTACAAGAAGGAACCGATGTAACTATTATTGCAACAGGGCATTTAGTATGGGAGGCTTTACAAGCTGCGGAAACCTTACACGAAAATGGTATATCTGCCGATGTAATAAACATTCACACCATCAAGCCTTTGGACGACGAAGCGATTTTAAAGAGCGTTAAGAAAACGGGCTGTGTAGTTACTGCAGAAGAGCACAACTACCTTGGTGGATTAGGAGAAAGCGTTGCTAGAGTTCTTTCAACACAGCATCCAGCGCCACAAGAGTTTGTTGCTACTCAAGACACCTTTGGTGAGTCTGGAACACCAGAACAACTAATGGATAAATACGGATTAAATGCTTCAGCAATTGTTTCTGCGGCTAAAAAAGTTATTGCTCGAAAATAGCAGTCGAGACGATACAATCAGAAACAAAAAATCCCCACTTTAAGCAAGTGGGGATTTTTTTTATATGTAATTGTCATTAGAAAAAGACGTGAAACTTAATGTTACATAAAGAAGCTAAAAGCATCTATTCTCTTTGTCTAAACAATTTGTTGTTTTAGACTGTTGGATCTAAATAATCTGGGATTCCATTTCCGTTTGTATCAGGGAAAAAGATTTCACCGTCAATAATTTCAATCTCGTACTCTGTAAGTCTACCGTCGCCGTCATCGTCATCATCTAGATAATTTGGAACTCCGTTGTCGTCGGTATCGTCATCAGTTAGAATCTGATTGTTGTTTAAGTCCTCCATATACGAAGGGATTCCATCGTTATCGTGGTCTGCTACTTCAGAAGCAAATAATTCAAATGAGAAAATTAATTGATCGTAAGGAAGTAAATCCCCCGCTGGTGGATATTGATAGTACCCTAATCCAGAAGGCACAAACACAGCTCCAATTCCATAGTCTTCAAAAGAAAGCGTTCCGTCAGGGTTTGAAATTATATTTCCAGCACCTTTAAACTCGATGATAGCTTGTTGTAAACCTCTAATAATCCCTGGACTACTTGGACCATCTACTAGGCTAAAACGCACAGGAATTACTGAGTTATCAAACAATTCAAGATTTAAAAATCTTCCGTCGTAAGTATTAATAGTATAATCTGAGAAGTTTGGTCGCTCCCCTGCTCCTTCACGAACTTTTAAATAGTATAACTTATACTTTACGTCCATATCCACAGCATCAATTACTTCCTTATATGAAACTTGTTCAATTAAAGGCGTTTTTGAAGCGTTATCACCAGCGATAGTATCAAAAACTAATTTGAAGTTTTCTGGATCGGCTTGAAAGTCTTCGTAGTTATAAAAGTGTGTTTCTAGAAACTCTTCTATTTCAGCTTGTGCTCTAATAGCTTCCTCCCCACGATCTCTAGGTGGTGGTGGCGGTGGTGTATCGTCTTCATCTTTTTTACAAGAAACAGTAATAGTAAGCATTGCAATAAAAATTGCAAGTCCGTATTTTATTTTTGTCATCATCTCAATTTTGTGGGCGCAAGATACAATTTTCCCCTATTTTTGTATATCATATTAACGTTGTTTTTAGGATAAATGTATGCGGATTGATAAGTATTTATGGTGTGTTCGGTATTTAAAAACCAGAAACATGGCTACTCAGGCTTGTAAAAAAGGAGCTGTACGGGTAAATGGCGATATAGTAAAACCCTCTCGGGATGTTTACCCAGGGGATGTTATTACGCTACGAAAAAATCAGATAAACTATCAAATTGAAGTGTTAGATTTACCCCCAAATCGAGTTGGGGCTAAGCTTGTAGGACTTTATAGAAACGACATTACTCCAAAAGAAGCTTTTGAAACAAATGAATTGCTTCAATACGCTAAGAGTTATTACAGAAAAAAAGGTGTAGGAAGGCCAACTAAAAAAGACAGAAGAGATTTAGATGATTTTATAGAATCCCCGGAGGACGAAATAGAATAGTTACAATTTTGAAAAACACATAGTAGATGCAAGAAATAGATACAGTTATTTTGGATAAGAAGCAGATTGCTCACAAAATAAAAAGAATAGCATATCAAGTATATGAAACCAATGTAAACGAAAAAGAAGTGGTGATTGCTGGAATTATAGGCAATGGGTATGTACTTGCAAAAAAGATAAAAACCGAATTAGAAAAAATCTCTCCTATAAAAGTTATTTTATGCGAAGTGAATATCGATAAGAAAAATCCTATTTCGAAGATTGAAACTTCTTTAAAGCCAGAAGAATACAAAAACAAGTCACTTTTACTAGTTGATGATGTATTACACTCCGGCACAACACTAATTTACGGGATAAAGCATTTCTTAGAAGTGCCTTTGAAGCAGTTTAAAACTGCGGTTCTAGTAGATAGAAACCACAAGAAATACCCTGTAAAAGCAGATTTTAAAGGGATTTCGCTTTCAACGTCTTTAAATGAAAATGTTTCTGTGATTTTTGAAAAAAATAACGACAGAGCGGTTTTAGAGTAAGGTTGAAGTTATTTCTTTAACCACTTCATCTATACTTTTATTTTCAACTTCAACAATTTTGTTGGCTTGATTGTAGTAGTACACTCTTTCAAAAAGGTGTTTACGAATAAAATCGTTTAGCAATTCTTCTGTTTCGAGGTGCGATAATAATGGGCGACTATCTTTTTCTAAAAACAAACGCTTAGTAAGTACTTCTAACGGCGCTTTTAGGTAAACCGATGTTACATTGTCTTGATTGGCAAGAACTGTAATAGAGTCGGCGTAACAAGGCGTACCTCCGCCAGTTGCCAAAACAAAGCTTTTATCTAGGGCTAGGATCTCTTTTAGGATTGTATTTTCAATTTTTCTGAAGTAGATCTCTCCTCTGGTTGAAAATATTTCAGAAACGGTTGTTCCTTCTCTATTTTCGATTTCAGCATCTAAATCTTTAAAGGGAAGATTTAAAACTTCTGCTAGTTTTTTACCAATTGCAGATTTTCCACTTCCCATATACCCTATTAGAACAATTTTCATTTGCTTTTAAAATTATATTATTAGCATTTTCAAGCGGGAAAAACGCTTATATTTTAGATAATTCCCTTTGTTTTGACAAAATTAGAATAAAAAATGCATTTGTGAGCCACTGAATTTCAGGCAATTTAAAATTAATTTAAAATTTTATTCGTTTTCGTTTTGAAAGTATAAATTAATGATAGTATATTTGCACCCGCCTACCGAAAGAAAGGCAACAACAAAAGGACGACTTGGTAGCTCAGTTGGTAGAGCACCTCCCTTTTAAGGAGGTGGTCCTGGGTTCGAGCCCCAGCCAAGTCACAAATTAAAAATCAAATCCCGATCGAAAGTCGGGATTTTTTTGTTTAGAACAATAGTTATTGGGGATCAAGAACAATTGTGGATCAAGAACAATTGTTGTGTTTATGCAAAAATCGTTGTAAATCTACACAGGTAGAGTTCATGCGAGAACGGAGAGAACGAAAGGGGAATTGAGGGGAGTGCTGTTCAAATAGCAGCATAACTATCCATTGTAAAATATTAAATTACTTAACCAATAAAGGAACATTAACTTGGAACTGATTTCATTCTTTAAATATCTCAACAATTCAAATTTGATTTCAAAACTGAAAATTTTTCATATAATTCATTTCTCTTCAAGTACAAGCTCTATATAAATAGGGAAATGATCGGAACCAATATCTGCAAGTTTTTCTAGTTTTTGTACACTAAATTCATCGGTAACAAAAACGTGATCTAATGGCCACCTCATAAGAAAATTCTCAGCATTAAAACTATTGAAGAACCCTCTGCCTACTCTCACATCGTAGAGTATATTTTTAGTATTAGTTAGTTTATCCACTTTAGACCACACTACATCGTTTAAATCACCAGCTACCACTGTTGGGAATTCACGATTGTTAATCATTTTACCCATTTTCATCAAGGCCTTTTCTTTCTGACCGGCATTATCAGGTAATTTTTCAAAATGGGTTGGCGGCACAGGATGCATACAAAACAAACTTAGTTTTTTTCCATTATTTAATAAAATTGTACTCTCAAATGATGGTACATTTTCGTTATTGAGATAATAAATTTCCTTTTTTAATAAGGGAAGCTTACTGTACAAAATCATTCCATAAGTGTTATCTAATATTACCTTCTGCGAAAAGGGATACTCATTTTCAAAGATTTCAAGTTTATTATCCCACCAACTATCAACCTCCATGGCTAAGATTAAATCGGGACTTTTATGTTTGATAATGGAGGTTAGACTTTGTGAATTTCTATTAGACTTTTTAACATTAGCTAATAGTAAACTAAATTGAGCATCTTTAGAACTTATAGTTTTTGATGATGGTACTGCTTCAGCCACCAATGATGTATAGTTTATTATGTATGATCCATTTACTACAATTCCAGATATTAAAAATAACAAAATCAAGTATTTGTACCACCTCCATTTTTTTACAACAAATAAAATTACAATTAAACAAGATATAGAAATTATAAAATACTGAATACGAGGAAAATCCATCATTTTTAAAATGCGACTTTCAGTATTTCTAAAAATTGAAAGTATAGAAAAAACTGCTATTAGCAGCGCAATGGTATAAAGAACAAACTTTAATACGTTTTTCAACATTTTCATTCTATGAAGTTATGTAAAAAAGTTTAGAAAATATGATAAATAAAAAGAACACTTCACCCTATCTCTTCTAGAACGTAATGGACCTATTGCCCTACAAATGAAAAGTTTTAAAAATTGATATGTGAAATCACTTTTGTAAATACAAAAAATTCTATTTGCATGAGTTAAATGAAAATGTATAAAAGAAATAAATAATTCGGCAAAATCTTTAGACAATTAAAAGTATATAGCTGTTAGCAAGAATTAGATTTACTTTTGGAGAAGCTTGTTACCAACAAAGATTTTAAACTCGCACTTCTCTTATTTCTAATGATTTTAACGCTTTTTATCACAGGTTTACAATTTACTTAATATAGTAAACGCGCTGTGAATCTTATCTTTACATAAAAGAAAAATTAATTAAAAATTAAAGTTATGAATAAGAGGATAGCCATATTGGCAACCGATGGATTTGAAGAAAGTGAGTTAAAATCTCCAAAAGAAGCAATGGAGAAAGAAGGCTTTGACGTTCATATTGTAAGTCCGAACTCCGGAAAAATTAAAAGTTGGAGCCAAGGAAATTGGAGTGATGAATACGAAGTAGATAAGGTGCTAAAGGATGTGAGTGCTAACGAATATAATGCCCTAGTATTACCTGGTGGTGTTATTAATCCGGATAAGTTACGTACAAATGAAGATGCTATCGAATTTATTAGAGATTTCTTTAAACAAAAGAAACCGGTAGCAGCTATCTGCCACGGCCCTTGGTCTTTAATTAATGCAGAAGTTGTAGAAGGTAGAAAAATGACATCTTACGCTTCTATTCGAAAAGATTTAGAAAACGCAGGTGCAAATTGGGTTGACGAAGAAGTAGTTGTTGATCAGGCATTTGTTACTAGCCGAAATCCAGACGATTTACCAGCATTCAATAGTAAATTAATTGAGGAAATTAAAGAGGGGAAGCACGAATTGCAACACGCTTAATAATTTAATTAATCACATATCCCTGAATTTAAAAAATAGATTTGACCATCAGGTTAAATCTATTTTTTTTGGAAAAAACATGCTGATTTTATTAAATCTCTAGAAGATATGGATGCGAATTGTTATAAGACTTAGGACGTAGGACGTAGGACGAAAGATATAAAGACTTAGGACATGAGACCTATATGCGTCTCTGATATAGGTTGACTACTTAAGGCTTGGGGAACTGTTTAAGGAAAAGTTTAACATTACATGTAGGATTCGTGAGGTAGCGGGGGATTGTTATAGTTGGGAGTTAGCTTTTCACTTTTAACCATCAAAAAAGCTGCCTAAATCCTGAGAGTTAGACAGCTTTAAAGATTCCTACTTACGTTTTATTTAATGGACAATCAGTTTTTTAGAAGAAGTTCCAAATTCTGATACTACATTAATAATGTAGGTACCTGAAGAAATATCTAGGTTCATTAAAGATGTACCTGCTTCTTTTATAGATTTGCTTAATACTCTTCCATGCATATCTATAACACTTACTTCAGCTTTCTCTGCAAGTACTATTGCAAATATTCCTGATGTTGGGTTTGGATAAATTTGGAAAGCATCCTTTTTGTAGCTTTCTACATCGAGCAAGGTGATTAATACTTCAGTTTTTTCAGACATACCAGTTTCATAAACTGCCTCGACCTCGGCTAAATGGGTTCCATTGGTAAGATTTTCTAAAGTAAATGTTGTTTCGGTTACGGAAGAAGAAACAAGTTCCCCATCTAGATATATATTATACGAAATTTCATGATTGTAATTCTTTTCATAAGTGACATCATCAATCATAACGAAATAAGTATCGTTACTTATATAGTTAATAGCAACATATTTGGTTTCTTCTGGAGCGTTAAAACTATATTCGGTCCAGTTTTCTGGCACGGTGATTTCGCCACCAAAAGCTGTAAAATCTGAAGGTTCACTTCCTGAGGTAGAATATAAAACCTTTATTGTTTCAGGGTCTGATCCCAAAAGCGACGAAGCATTAAACCTAAATTCGCCAGGACCTGCAGGAATTATCAACCAATCGTTATTAGCACCGTTTGGCCCAGCAAATGCAGTTAGATACCTTCGACCTGATAATGCTTCAAGATCAATAGCTGGAATCGTTGAGTATGGATTAAACACCATAAAGGACATTGGTACACCAGCATTTGGCCAAGTGAAGTTTGTATAGGTATAGGTTTCAAGACCATCTAAATCTTTAAGTATATAATTACCTATATTTTCTCGTTCAAAATCTTGATATCTTTCAATTTTATCTGTAAAAGATTGATGAAGTGTCCAATCAAGTCTAGCAGAAGACGCCCCTTCGATAGTAGCTATTAGGTTTGCTGGCTGTACTTTTAAAAGTGTAAGCGGTATAACTAGGGTGTTATTATCCTCTACGGTTACATTGGTAAGCTCTACAATTTCATAATTCTCTAATTCTACTCTTATGGTGTAATCTCCTGTTAATAAATCAGAGAATGTTAATGAGTTTGTAGCATTAGGGATAAAGCCCTCAACGAAATTATCGGCATTCCAAATAGAGATATAAGCATCTTCGGCACTTCCAAAATCTGTGTTTATTTCTAGCGTAAAATCAAAGAACATATTATGTTGAATTTCATTAGAAATTCCTTTTTCTGACATCAGATTCGTTTCATAAAGAGCGCTAATCCCGTATTTATACATATTAGGTTCTTGATCGATTAGAGAAGTATCGCTGAAAGTAGTTTCGGTAATTGGTGTAGGTGTTAATTCTGTCCAATCATTTACTGTTGCTGGGCTCCTGTAAACCTTGTACCCGGAAGGGTTAGCATCCATTGTATTGTTTACAATACCATATATAGTCCAGTTTTTATTAGTAAGGTTTAACCCTGTCCAAACACCATTTTCATATTTCATTCCACCTTTTCTTCCAGGTACACCAGGCCCATCGTCTAGGCCTATTGGGTAAGCTCCGTATTGTCCGGCTAAGAACTCTATACCTATCCACAGCTCTTTTGACACATCTATAGGTAAAGACGTGGAGAGCTCGAAAACATACCATCCTTCTTCTGAAATAGATGCAGGTTGTGAATAAACTAATTGCTCTGCATTTTCACCTTCAAAAACCTTAACGATAATTTCGGCATTATTAGAAATATATGCTTTCACGTGTGTAAGCTTAGCATCTTCGTCAATTTGTGTTTCTAAATCGGAAGTTTCGAACCTAATTCCAGAAATAAAAGGATCTCCTCCATTACCCCACTTTTCGCCAGTAGTATTAAAACTTCCCCAGCCAATAGTTTTCTCGTTGAAGTATCCTACTGGTATACTCCAATCCACTTCACCTACTCCATTATTGTTTACCGCCACAATATCAACTGGTTTATGCAATGCTAGTTCTAATTGAAATGGGTCTAAATTGTAATCTGCCAATTCGCTTGTAAAAGTTATATTCTCCGATACATATAGCGGGTGAAAAACTTCGAGTCCGTATTCTTTTCCTCCGAATGCATCTAAAGTAAAGTTCCCTAAAGCATCCGTAGTTGTTACATAGTCTGAATAGCCAGCTAAGGTTAAGGTAGCTCCTTCGATTGCTGTTCCATTTTCATCCTTTACAGACCCAGAAATTACAATTGGATTTGCATTTGTAAGCGCTGCATCTAATATAAGTTCTTGGTTTGCTGCTATAGTAAAATTTGTTTCATAAGTATTATAAGTATCCTTACTAAATGTAGCCAAATAATCTCCGGGCATTAATGCTGGAACTGTATAAACCCCTAACTCATTTGTTAGTGCTATTTCTGTTTGATATGCTGAAGCTCCTTCTGGTGTAATTGTAACTGTTACTCCTTCTATAGGGGAGTTATCATCTAAGAGCCTAACTGTTCCTGCTAGACTACCATGGTCTGTCCTTTTTTCCAATACTATACTTGGTATAGTAGGTACTTCCTCAGTAGACCAAGCCGGTGGCTGGTTTGTTATTAGACTTAAGTCTGTAGAATAGCCAATAGAATAATAGGTACGCATACCTTCTACAGGAGTGTTATAAAACTCTCTAGGATTTACCGAAGGTGGGTTTGCCACTAACGGCTTAACGATAGTAATTATAACGTTTTCACCACTTGCAGCATCATAATAAAATGGCTGATCTAAATCTATTGTAATAGCATTTCTCCCTGCTGGGAATTCAATATAACCATCAAATAAGAGTTTTTGATCTCCAAAAAACTCCCAAACAGCATTATTAAGGGTAGTTCCAAATGTTTCTCTATTTGTTGTACTCATATAGATTTTATATCGACTTGAAGTAGTAGTTCCTAAGTTACCAAAGTATGAAAGTGAAGTGATAAGACCTGTACTTCCAATTTGATCGGCTGTATAAATACTTTGTGATATAATGGATGATCTGCTAAGTTCAAAAACTTGGTCTGAAGCTTTATTACCATTAGTAACAGATACTTGGTTTTCATCCATTCCTGAATAAGCAGAAACTTCCGCAGGTATACCAAGGCTATCAGGGCTAGTTTGTGCAATTATTTCATAAGTATAAAGATTAAAATCTGGAATTTCAGTTTCGGTATACGTAGTATTTGCATGCATTTCAGCAAGAGTTTCTGTTAGGTTTCCTAACTTTCTAATAATAGTATACCCAACTACTGGATTTTCAAGCGTACCCCCTAAAACACCATAATCGACTTCATCCCAAGAAATTACAGTTTGTAAACTTGCGTTTTGTGTAAAGGTTATATTTTTTGGGGCTCCAGGAATAGTTTCATATCCAAAAAACGTAAGCGGGGTTGTATGAACAACTCCATTTCCTAAATTATTATACGGTACAAACCTGTGAATATATGAACCTCCTTCAGGTAATATATCAACATAGGTCATACTCTCACCTACAGCACCACTTAAATCTGCAATTTCTGTCAAGTTCATAGGATTTGTACCTCTATAAACTTTAACCCCTGTAATGTCGGTTAAAGGATTACCGGCTTTATCAACAACTGGGTTATTCCAATTGAAAGTAACTTCTATATCATTTCCTAATACAGTATTCACAGATAAATCAGTAATTGTATTTGGGGCTTGTGGTTCTACATTATGGACAAACTGTATATCGTCTACCAACATCATAACAGCTTGAGAAACACAGTTAATCGCAAGGTGTTTTGCTCCAGGTGGTATTATATATTCATATTTTGTCCAATTTGTTGTAGGCGAAGTAGTATTCCCTCCATTAAACAATATGAAGTCTTCGGTATTTGATCCCGACATAGAATATCCTACTTTAAACTCATCGGGTCCAGAATAATCGAATGAACTTTTTACATAAAAGGATAATACTCCACCAGGGTGACTTTGAAGTTCATCAGAAATTAACCAGTCGTTTGCCGGACCACTATATGAAGATACACTAGCAAAATATTTATCGCCAGAGTGAGGTATATACGCATCTAATGTGTTTGGTGGATTTGTTTGCGAGGGTGTGTAAACAAAAAAACCCAATGGCCCGCCCTTTCCAGGGAAGCTTTGAAATGGTCCGGCGGTATTTAAGCCATCCAAATCAAGTGAAGTCCACCCTTCTAAATTGGTTTGCGAAAAATCTGCTTGTTGTTCTACATCCTCCATAAAGGGTTGTAATAAATTCTGTGACCACCCTTTGAAAGCAAAGAGCAAAGCCAAGAGAATAATTGTGTACGTTTTTTTCATTATTGAATTTTAGATTAGAAAATTTATCTGCACCCGAAAAGAGTACGATTTTATTGCCTAGCAAACTAATCGATTTAGGGGTAATTCACCAATTTATTGTCCTCCTTTTAGACCCAAACAAATACTTTTAAACACAAGACATTTACGTTCAGCAACTTAACAACTGGTGCGTGATTTGCGATAGACTGCAGGAGTTACGTTTTCCATATCTTTAAAGAACCTATAAAAAACGGACATTGTTTTAAATCCTGATTCTGCAGCAATACCTTCGATTGTGTAATGGAATAGATTTTTATCTGAAAGCAATCTTTTGCTTTCTTCAATTCGCAACTCGTTTATATAATTATAAAACGTTTTGTTTAAATTGTGGTTAAGCACATGTGAAATTGCATTCCTTTTTTCTGACAATTCAGTTGCTAGATCGTTAAGGCAAAAGTTTGGATTTTTATAAGGCTTCTTCTCTTTCATTAACTTGTCTAGTTTTTCTATTATTTCACTTTCTATTTCTGGTTCATTATTAAAGGTTTCGCGAATTATACTTGCCTCGTTATTCAGCTTTGTTTCAAAAGGTTTTACTGTATTTACTGAGCTGACTTTAGAAATAGGAATAGGCCGACTGAAAAGGATAGGATACTTATATATCATAAGTGTTATATAAAAAATACTAATTGCGATTACTGCGTGATAAGCCATATACAATAGATAAGGATCTATATAAGTAATTTTAATTATTGCCGAAACCCCACCTATTATAAAGACTGAAGCGAAGCTATAGTTAATAATATGAAACCATTCTAGCTTCCTGCTTTCTATTTCGGAGTATTGTTCTTGGAGGATTTGATACCTTTTCTTTAGAATTCGATTAGTTTTAATGAAATAGATAGGCCCTTGTAGAGTAGCTACGTAAGAACTTATATTCATTCTAAAATTATACCATTCATGTTTACGCATATTTGCTATAGAGAAGTCGCTACTTACAAATAAATAAAGAGTGAAGCCTAAATAAATATAAATTGGTAAAAAATGTAAATGGTCCTTTTTTTGAAACTTTTTGTATTCATAAAACATAAATTTTGCATACAAATATATTGGCGGAAACAATGTAAGAGCTAGCATTGGTCCTATAAAAGTAGTAAGGGTAACGCTAAAAAATGGTTCTTTGTGTATGAATGCAAAAAACCAGTAACACGAAAAACCCCAAGCAAAAAGAAGCAAGGCAAGTATATTGTTGGAATATGGTCTTCGTTTATCTTTTAACAGAAGATATATACCAGTGAAAGCCTGTGAAGCACCGAAAAGCATTAAAATAGAAAAGTAGGATTCAATTTTGGGGTACATAAAAAACTATTTAAATAGAACTCTGTAAACTTAACTATTTATCCAAACAGTTTTATTCATCCTAGTATACGATATTTGAAAATTAATTAAAAACGGTCAACCCTAATCAGGGATGTTTAGATATGTTTTATTTTGGATATATACATAATCAAATGCTGCGTTAACTTGATTGGATTCAAAAACAGGAAATTAATTGGAATTATTTCTATCTCTGAAATCTTGAAAGAACCTTAATATTGCTATTGTTATTTTTTTTAACAAACTCATTGAATCTGGCAGACTATAGCCATATATCCATTAACGCCACTTGTTGTTTTTCTCGGTTATAAAAAACATTTCTAACAACGAGTTCGTCATTATAAGCACAAGCTAAGGAAGCTGTTTTTACCGAGTACAAAACCGAATTGTAAAACTTTAAAACTAGTCAATAGTAATTCGTAAGTGAAGTCAGTTTTAGCAAAGCATAGCATCTTAGCTAGTTCTCATTTTTAATTGAATGTATCCCTTCATTGAACATAAACATTGTTTATGTATTTAAGTATTTTTGACAAATGCGATGGTTCCCTAAGTTTAACATTTTGCTAGCTATTAAATTCACATTAATAACCGCTGTATTACTTGTAGTGGTCTATTTTTCTATTGGATTTTTTATGGGCTCTACTAAATTTTTCTCTCCTACTCGAAGTAGAGATGAGATTCCTCAAGAAATAACTTCTCTTTTAGATTCGGCCAAGTTGATTATTCGTCACGATCCGGTAAAAGCAGATTCTTTAAGTAAAGCTGCAAAGCAATTACTTCTAGGAAATAAAAATGATTCCCTACGCTATAAAATTGATTATACGTTAGGTGAAATTGCAGTTTACAGATCAAATTATCCTGAGGCTCTTCAATATTTACTAAGTTCTAAAGCAGTTCTTGAGAAAAATAAGGAAATGGATAGTATTACTCGTTTTGACTACGCTAGAACGTTGAATAAACTTGGACAAGTGTACTATGAATTAGAGAAGACCGACAAAGCCTTAAAGTATTTACAACAAAGTTTATCTATTTACAAAACACTATCTAAAGATGAGAATATAGTAAGAACGATTAGTAATATTGGAGGAATATACTATAAGGAAGGGCAGATACAAAAGGCCATAGATGCATACGAAGAAGTTTTAGGTTATGATAATCTTGACCAAATTGATGATATACAAATACTTTATTCAAATCTTGGAGGCTTAAACTTACTAATCGGAAAAAACATAGATGGTCTAGAATATTTAAATAAGGCGGAGTCTGTTATTCTCAAAGCCCAGTTAAAGGAAAAGAACACCTTACAATTATCAAAAGATTACTCGAGGGTACTATACAACAAAGCTTACTATTATCGCGGAGCAGGTGAAACGGATAACTATACAGAACATTTACTTAAGTCTTTAAAAGTTCTCGATACATTTTTTGCTCCTAATGAAGCCCGCGCACCTTTAATAAGTTTACACGAATTGTATCGTGAAAATGGCAATTACCAAGCGGCATATGAAACGCTTTTAAAGTATCAGAGTATTCATGATACACTTTTTAATTTAGAGAGTGAAAGGCAAATTGCTAAATTGGAGACACAACATGAAGTTTTCCGGAATCAACAAGCGATTGAATTAAAAAAGAGAAATACAGCGATGATGTATTGGGCTGCTCTTTCAGTGTTACTACTATTTCTGATTCTTGTTTTGATTTTTTTATACAGACAAAAGTTGAAATTTATAAAGGCCGAACAAGAAAGACATCGACTGGCAAAAAATAAATTATTGTTAGAATCTAAGTTAGATGTACAAGAGGAAATACTACATAAGAAGAAAAAGGAAGTACATCATTTAGCTTCTCAAATTGTAGAAAAGAATGAAAATATTTTAAGCCTAAAAGAGCATTTAAACCAAATTAACACCTCTGCTCAAAAGCACTTAAACCAAGGAAAAATAACTGAATTAATTAAGAATACTAGAGAGGGTAAGAATTTAGAGGCCGATAGAAAGCAATTTCTATTAAATTTAGAACAAAGTTCGGTAGTGATGTTTGAAAAGCTCGATACTGAATTCAATGGTTTAACTAATCGTCAAAAACACTTGGCAGCCTTAATAAAATATGGTTTTACAGCAAAAGAGATTTCAGTTTTATTTAATATTTCTCATAAATCTGTTCAAACTGGAAAGTACAGGCTAAAAAAAATATTGAAACTAACTAACGAACAAGATTTAGAAGTTTTTTTAAAAAAGTATTGAGTAATTATTCTCGCAGAAGTCCGTGTTTGTCTAAAAAATAACGGGCATTCTTGTAAATAACAAGATGACTGCCTCAAAAGTTAACTCTTGAAACAGCCATCAGAATTGGGGAGTATTTAAATTTTACTTTTTTAAGAATTTTTGAGTTCTTGTAATACCCTCTGCTTCTATTTTTACAAAATACATTCCTGGGGAAAACTTGTTTACGTCAACCTCTGTTCTTGTTGCATCTATAGTTTGTTCGAAAACTTTTTGTCCCATAATACTATAAATCTCCATTTTTGTGATAGGGTGTTGTGAAGTGATATTTAAAACATTCGACACTGGATTCGGGTAAATAGAAAAAGAATTGGTTTCAATACTGTTTGTTGAAAGTGTACCTACTTGTATAGCGTAATCTTCAACCTGTCCGTAAGTAACCCATGTACATCCATCTATCGGATACATATTTGCGTAAAACTCTTTAACTAATCGCATTCTTGTAATCCCGGCTAGAGCATTGGTTGGAACTTCCACGATTTTACTAATTTGAATTCCATCTTCACCATTACTATTTTCAAGGATTCCTATGTCATACCTTTCAGTAGTGTTATTAAAAGTGTTATCCTGATTCCAATCTATAAACAAGCTTACACCATCTTGATAATTCCCCCCTGTATTCCCTTCCACAATAATTTCATACGATTCGCCTGGTACTACTTGAGCTGAGATGTCTAAAAAATATTCGTGTGCTGGAGCTTCATCAAGAGCTGCAGGAGAACGATTTTCAATTCCCGCGAACTCAACGTTTGAAATTGGCTCGATAGTATCCAAATTACCTACTTGGCAATAAAAGTCGTTTGTGGTAAAATTAAATGGGATTGTAAAGATACTTTCTCCTTCGTTACACACTGTCTTTATGTAAACATCGTAAGAAGTTATTAATTCGAGATTATCAAGGATCACCTCTGTTGTACTACTAGGAACACTAACTTCAACACCGTTGCCTGTTCCTGGAGTGAACCCAGAAAAACCATATTCGACGGTGTAAGATTCCGCTTCAGGCCATCCATTCCAAACTATTGTAGCTTGGTTTGTTTCGATATTGGATGCTGCTACATTTTCAGGAATTAAACATCCTTCGGCTAATGTACAAACTCCATTTAATGTAAATACCCCATCCCAAGTTTCATTCACTAACCAATAATTTATCGCAGGGTTTGAGTAATTAACTCCTTCACCTTCTACTTCTACCCCGTTAATTTCCCATCCTACACGTTTTCCAAGAATCGACGCATGTGCAATTAATTGAATCCAATATTTCACGGGTTCAGTACCTGTACCTTCGAAATCTATAGCTTGTGGTAAATCTAAAACTACTCGTCTAATGTCAAAATCCTCTTCTTGATCTATAACTATTTGTGAAGTAGGAACAACATTACTAATTGTATCTCCAAGAACCAAACCTGGATGACCGTTATCATTATTAAAAAAAACCACATCTATAGACGCAATTTCGCCATCTTCAGTCCATAAATTCGCTTCTATTTGTTCTAATGAGAAGTTTGTAGTATTGGCTGAAAGTTGAAAGTCGTTAGCAATTGTTTGCCCGCCAGCATCCATGAAACCTTTAGATCTAATGTCATTTGCAGGATGGTCATGTGGGGAGCAATTGTTTTGACTATTTCCTAATATAGGCGTAAGAAATAGTAAAAGTAAGAAGCTAA
This sequence comes from Aequorivita sediminis, assembly GCF_032080575.2. NCBI lineage: Bacteria > Pseudomonadati > Bacteroidota > Flavobacteriia > Flavobacteriales > Flavobacteriaceae > Aequorivita > Aequorivita sediminis. Next base: position 29,701 of record NZ_JAVLSO020000013.1, read on the forward strand.
GAGATAGAGTGTATTTCATAATATATAGTATTTAAAGTTTAGATTGATTTATTAAACTTTTCGCGAGCCTTGGATAAAATTTCACGATTTTATTTTGGTGCAATTTACAAAGGAATATGGTTTAGCAATGATTTTGACATACTACACACCTACTACATCAACAGATATTTTATTGATAATAAACAGATTGATTAAACAAAGTACACCTAAAATAACTTCAACCTTTTTTTAAATTAAATTAGAAGAATTCAAGTTAAGAGTCCTATTAAAACACTCCGTTATGACGAATTTTTTGAAACATTGGAGTAGCAAAAATGATTTTGTTTCGACTTTATTTGAATTCAAATAAAAAAAGACATAACATTTTAACACAGATACTCTTCATAATCTAATCCCACAATAATTCCCAAAACTCTTTAACAAAAAATCCTTCTATAACTTACTGTTACCTCACACACTACACCATCTTAAAATATTTCAAACTAACTTCCTTGGTTTTAAATAGAATTTATTAATAAGTTTGTGGGGTAAACTTTAGGGGTGTTCTAAAAATAAGAACTGAGAAAGACCCTTTGAACCTGATCTGGTTAGTACCAGCGAAGGGAAAAGTTAGCAATACATCATCCTAATGGATAGATGTATTTATACACTTTTTATAAAAGTACAGTATCCTAAACTGTGCTTTCATTTCAAATATTTTCCTTCTCAAAAACCTTTATCGTTTACAGCATACTTAAAACAATACTGTATTATGATTACTATTTGGGTTAACAAGAGAGCTATGGAAGTCAGCTCCGACTTCAACATTCTACAACTGCTAGAGAAAATAAAATCCCCTCAAGATGGTATTGCGGTAGCCGTAAACCACAGCATTATTTCAAAACATTTATGGAGTGCCACAAACTTGTCTGCCAATGACAAGGTTTTAATAATTCAAGCTACTCAAGGTGGATAATCTCTTCATTTTAATAAACTAACACAACTGCAAAAACTTTTCGATATGAAAAACAAGGACACTGCTCCAAAACAAGGAACAATCACAAGACAAGCGTTTCCAAATTCAAAAAAGATATACGTGCCGGGCAAATTGCATCCACAGATAAAAGTTGCAATGCGAGAAATCTCCTTAAGTGACACAAAAGACTCCCTAACAGGGAAGATAAGCCCTAACGAAGCTGTTACTGTTTATGACACTTCAGGTCCTTATACCGATCCAAATAAATCGATTGACGTACATAAAGGAATTGAAAGAATTCGCGAACCATGGATTTTAGACCGAAATAATGTAGAACAGCTAGAAGAATTCTCTTCAGAATACGCAAGGGAACGACTAAACGATAAAAGTTTAGACCATATGCGTTTTTCTAGCTTAAAGAAACCTTTACGAGCAAAAAAAGGGCAAAATGTTACCCAGTTACATTATGCCAAACAAGGAATTATAACGCCAGAAATGGAGTATATCGCTATTCGTGAAAATCAGCGTATTGATGAAATGACTGAAATTAGAAAACAACACAAGGGCGAGCATTTCGGTGCTTCCATTCCTTCTAAAATTACTCCGGAATTTGTACGAGAAGAAGTTGCTAGAGGTCGTGCTGTAATTCCGTCAAACATCAATCACCCAGAAGCAGAACCTATGATTTTAGGGAGAAACTTTTTGGTAAAGATCAATGCCAATATTGGAAATTCTGCCACTACTTCTTCCATTGAAGAGGAGGTTGAAAAAGCAGTATGGGCTTGCCGTTGGGGTGCAGACAATATTATGGATTTATCTACTGGTAAAAACATACACGAAACCCGCGAATGGATTATCCGAAACTCCCCTGTTCCTGTTGGAACCGTACCGATTTATCAAGCCTTGGAAAAAGTAAACGGCGTTGCAGAGGATTTAACTTGGGAGGTTTTTAGAGATACTTTAATAGAACAAGCCGAGCAAGGAGTAGATTATTTTACCATCCACGCTGGGGTTTTACTTCGTTATGTTCCTATGACGGCAAATCGAGTAACTGGTATCGTTTCTCGCGGTGGTTCTATAATGGCTAAATGGTGTTTAGCCCATCATAAAGAAAGTTTTTTATACACCCATTTTGAAGACATTTGTGAAATTTTAAAGCAATACGATGTAGCCTTTTCATTAGGAGATGGCTTACGTCCAGGTTCTATAGCCGATGCTAATGATGAAGCGCAGTTTGCTGAGTTAGAAACCTTAGGGGAACTGACTAAAATCGCAAGAAAACACGAGGTGCAGTGCTTTATCGAAGGTCCGGGTCATGTACCTATGCATATGATTAAGGAAAATATGGAGAAGCAAATAGAAGTTTGTGACGAAGCTCCATTTTACACTTTAGGGCCATTAACTACAGATATTGCTCCAGGCTACGACCATATTACATCTGGCATTGGTGCTGCTATGATAGGATGGTACGGATGTGCCATGCTTTGCTATGTAACGCCAAAAGAACATTTAGGCTTACCGAATAAAGAGGACGTTCGTGTAGGAGTAATCACCTATAAACTAGCTGCTCACGCCGCCGATTTGGCTAAGGGACACCCGGGAGCACAACATCGAGACAATGCTTTGAGTATGGCTCGTTTTGAATTCCGTTGGGAAGATCAGTTTAATTTAGGATTGGACCCTGAGCGCGCCCGAGAATACCACGATGAAACCCTTCCAGCTGCGGGAGCTAAATTGGCTCACTTCTGTTCTATGTGTGGTCCAAAGTTTTGTTCCATGAAGATTTCTCAAGAAGTCCGTGACTTTGCCGCTGTAAACGATATCGTGGATAACGAAGTCATCCAAAAGGGGATGGAAGAAAAAGCGGAAGAGTTTAAAAACAAAGGTTCTGAAGTCTATTTATAAATTATGCTAATTGTTATTGCTCCTGAAGTAACTATTTCTGAGGAAACAAACACGCTAAATCAACTTTTTGAAGCTGGTTTAGCGTGTTATCACCTTAGAAAACCCAAGATGAATTTGGACGAACATATTGCTTATCTGAATGCCATACATCCAAAATTTCACAATCGAATTGTGGTGCATTTATTTCATCAACTAGCAAACGAATTTCATCTTAAAGGTGTTCATTTTCAGGAACAGGCAAGAAAGACATTACTAAAGAACAAAACGACGGATTATTTTAAAGCGTTTCAAGCAAATAGTTTGACGATTAGTTCCTCTTTTCATAGTCCCGAGGATATTTCCAATTGCACTATGGATTTCGACTACCATTTTTTAAGCCCAGTATTTACTTCTATTTCAAAAAAAGAATATACCGGTCGCAAGTTTGATGTAAATAATATAGACAAAACAGTAATTGGACTAGGTGGTGTTAGTGCTGATAACATTAAAAAAATAAAAGCCCTCGGTTATAATGGCGTTGGCGTTTTAGGAGGCATTTGGAACACTGATAATCCTGTAGAATCCTTTAAAAAAATAAAAGACAGTTTTGAACCATCATAAATACATACTTAGCATTGCAGGTCACGACCCTTGCGGAGGTGCTGGGATAACTTCCGACATCAAAACATTTGCAGCCCACGGACTTTATGGCCTAAGTGTTTGCACAGCAATTACTATACAAAATGATAGGAATTTTAAACATTGTGTTTGGGTGGACACGGAGATTATTTTGGCCCAAATAGCTATTCTTTTTGAACGCTTTCCTATCGATACCGTAAAAATTGGATTAGTAGCATCTTGGCAATCATTGCTTCGTATTCTAGAAAAACTTCACGGTATCCATCCTTCTATAAAAGTTGTTTTAGACCCTATTTTTAAGGCTAGTGCAGGATTTGACTTCCATTCAGAAAAAGATCAAAAAAGCCTAGATGAAATATTAAAACACTGCTATATCATCACCCCGAACTACGATGAAATAATGAGTTTGTATCCGAATTTAGATTTTGAAGAAACGATTTCCTATATGAAGAAATTCACCAATGTCTATTTAAAAGGAGGGCATAGATTGGACAAAAAAGGATGGGATGAACTGCATCCAACAAATCAACAAAGCTATCAGATCCCTCCTATTGCTGCTAGTATTTATGAAAAACACGGCAGTGGCTGTGTGCTTTCCTCATCCTTAGCTAGCAATATTAGTTTAGGACAGGATTTACCAACTGCTTGTAATATGGCAAAGCTATATACCGAACAATTTTTAAACTCACACCCTTCCTTATTGGGAGTTCACCACAAAAATGAAATTATATGATTCCTAATTTACATTATATCTCTCAAGGCGAAACTCCGGAACAACATTTAGATAACATACAAAAAGCCTGTTCTCACGGAGCAGATTTAATCCAACTTCGACTTAAAAACGAAGAGGATATCACCATATTGAAAACAGCTGAAAAGGCACGGGAAATCACAAAGAAGTTTCAAACGAAATTAATTATAAACGACCATTATAAAATCGCGAAAGCTGTTGAAGCAGATGGCGTGCATGTAGGCAAAACAGATACTTGCCCAACTATTGCCAGACAGCATTTGTACGATTGGCAAATTATTGGCGGAACGGCAAACAACCTTCTAGACTGCCAAGAACTTATGGATAAGAAAGTAGATTATATAGGCTTAGGTCCCTTCCGATTTACAAGCACGAAAAAAAACTTGAGTCCGATATTGGGTTTAGAAGGCTATGTATCGATATTCCAAGAATGGAATTCAGAAACTCCCATTATTGCCATTGGCGGCATTACTATGAAGGACCTTCCTGGATTATTAAAAACAGGTATTTATGGAGTGGCAGTTTCGGGAGCAATTACAAAGGACTTTCATAACATCAAAGCCTTTCAAAAAAGATTAAGAACCCCTGTTAATCAGGTGTAAGCTTAAAAATTTAATAAGTACATAAAATGACAGACATACTAAAAATAGCAGATAAAACTTTCCGTTCCAGATTATTTACGGGGACGGGGAAATTCAGCAGTTCGAAATTAATGCAAGAAGCCATTATAGCCTCAGAAAGCGAATTGGTAACCGTGGCTTTAAAACGGGTAGAACTCCACAGTACATGTGACGATATATTAACGCATCTTCAGCAGGATCATATTCATTTACTACCAAACACCTCAGGGGTACGAACAGCAGAGGAAGCTATTTTTGCTGCACAATTGGCTAGAGAAGCTTTACAAACCAATTGGATAAAACTAGAGATTCATCCCGACCCAAAATATCTATTACCCGACCCGATAGAAACACTTAAAGCCACCGAAATTTTGGTAAAAGAAAGTTTTGTAGTTATGCCTTATATACACGCAGATCCCGTGTTGTGCAAACGATTGGAGGATGTTGGGGCGCAATGTATCATGCCACTTGGTGCTCCAATAGGTAGCAATAAGGGACTTATAACTAAGGATTTTTTAAAGATAATTATTGAACAAAGTAAGGTCCCTGTAATTATAGATGCGGGAATAGGCGCACCTTCACATGCAGCTTATGCCATGGAATTAGGCGCCGATGCAGTTTTGGTAAATACAGCAATAGCAGTTTCTAAGAACCCAGTGCAAATGGGAATCGCTTTCAAATTGGCCGTGCAGGCTGGAAGGTTGGCATACGAAGCAAAATTAGCCGCAGTTAATCCACATGCAGAAGCAAGTAGTCCGTTAACTTCTTTTTTAAATGAGTAATTTTCAAGACATATTTAATCAATATCATTGGGACACTGTAAAAGAGAACATCTACAGTTATTCGGCAAGCGATGTGCAAGAAGTATTATTAAAAGACGAAATAAACTTAGAAGATTTTCAAGTATTAATTTCACCTGCTGCCAAACCTTTTATCGAAAGCATGGCTCAACGAAGCCGCGCGCTTACCAGAAAGCGATTTGGAAACACTATACAAATGTATGTCCCAATGTATCTCTCAAACGAATGTCAAAACATTTGCACCTATTGCGGTTTCAGTTTAACGAATAAAATTCCGAGGAAAACGCTTACCGACAAGGAAATCCTGAAGGAGGTATCTTATATTAAACAATTAGGTTACGACCATATTTTACTGGTTACCGGGGAAGCAAATAGTACCGTTGGAGTGGCCTATTTAAAAAACGCCATAAAATTAATTCGCAATCACTTTTCTAATATTAGTATAGAAGTACAGCCCCTAAATCAGGAGGAATACGAAGCGCTTATTAACGAGGGACTGTACGCAGTATTGGTATATCAGGAAACATATAATCGTCCTACCTACAAAACCCATCACCCCAAAGGCAAAAAATCTAATTTTGATTATCGATTAGATACACCCGATAGATTGGGAAAAGCTGGTATTCACAAAATCGGTTTAGGTGCTTTGTTTGGTTTGGATGATTGGAGGGTGGATAGTTTTTACACTGCCTTACACCTAAAATATTTACAGCAAACCTATTGGAAAACCAAGTATTCTATTTCCTTTCCAAGATTGCGACCTCACGAGGGAGAAGTGCAACCCAAAGTGGAAATGACCGACGCCGATCTAGTTCAATTAATTTGTGCTTTTAGATTATTAGATGAAGATGTGGAGCTATCTATGTCCACAAGAGAAAGTGAGACTTTTAGAAACAATGTTATAAAACTGGGAATCACTTCGATGAGTGCGGAATCGAAAACAAATCCAGGTGGGTATGCTGTGGATCCAAAATCCTTGGAACAGTTTGAAATTTCGGATGAGCGAGGTACGAATAAAATTAAAGCGATGATACAATCTCAAGGCTATGAAGTAGTATGGAAAGACTGGGATAAATCGTATTATAAAAAGTAAAACATGAAATTAAGCTCAGAAGAAACCTCTCAATACAGTAGGCACCTTAGCCTTGAAGAAGTTGGAGCAAGAGGGCAATTACAGTTAAAACAAGCAAAGGTTTTGGTTATTGGTGCTGGCGGCTTAAGTTGTCCAGTGCTACAATATCTAGCTGCAGCAGGGGTTGGCACCATAGGAATTGTAGATAATGATAAAGTGGATGCAAGCAATCTGCAACGGCAAATTTTATACACTCATGAGGATATAGGAAAATATAAAGTGGAAGCTGCTGTTTCCCGTTTAAAAAAATTAAATCCCTTTATTCAACTTCATTGTCATAATACCAAATTAAGGAATGATAATGCCCTTACTTTATTTGAAAGCTACGATATCATAGTGGATGGCACCGATAATTTCCCTACTCGATATTTAATAAATGATGCTGCCGTAATCTTGGGAAAAACTGTAGTATTTGGCTCGATAAACAAATTTGAAGGACAAGTTTCTGTGTTCCACTATAACAACGGCCCAACATACAGATGTTTATTTCCTAGCCCACCTTCGCCAGAATTAGTACCTAACTGTTCAGAGGCAGGAGTATTGGGGATTTTACCAGGAATTATTGGATGCTTACAAGCAAATGAAGTATTAAAAATCATTTTAGGCTTAGGTGATATCTTGTCTGGAAAGCTACTAACTTTTAATGCGCTTACATTAAAACAGGAAATATTTCACTTTAAAAAGAATGCTTCACTTTCAATAGAATCTTTAGCGCAAGATTATCAAATGTTTTGTGGTCTGGATGATGGACTTGAGGAAATAACCTATCAAGAATATCTGCAACAGGCAGATACTTTTAATGTATTAGATGTAAGAAACAAAGGAGAAAGAGAGGAACTTTCCATAGAAAGCTTTCATATTCCCATAGACGAATTAGAAGAAAGATACACCGAGCTAGCAGAAAACAAAAGCTTATTGGTTTTTTGCAAATCTGGGGTGCGTAGTAAGCTAGCTATCCAAATTCTTAAAAAGAATAATTTCGAGAATAAACTAGTAAGTTTAAAAGGTGGCATTAGCGCTGCGACTGTAACTATTTAATGAAATAATTTGTTTAAAAAAATAGTTTCAACTTTTGAAATAGTGCAATAGAAAATGTGTGTCCCAAAATAGTTAAATAATTACACTCCATAATCTTTCTATATCTTTGTAAGCGAACACTAACCAACATAAAATTTAAAAGCTAAAAATTAAAAATTGCTTTATGTTTAAAATCAAAATTATTAAGAAATTCGGTTTTCTTTTAGTTGCAACAGTTTTACTAAGTTGTAATTCGGATGAAGACTGTAATTGTAGAGGAAAATTTCTCGGAAATGAAGGCGTTTTTTATGGCGATGTAGTTAGATGCAGCGATGGAGAGCCTGTACTTTCACAACAAGCTAGTGAAGGAAACAACGTAACGTACTTAGGTTGTGACGATTAAAAGGACGTGAAATTTGCTGTGAAACTGGGTATAATAACAACTTCACAAAGCTAATGTTGTGAGGTTTTTCTACTTTAAATTTTTCAGGAAAATAGTTGAAATCGATTAAATAAATTTAGTAAGTTTGCCGTATGGGATTAGGTTTATTAGCAATATGGACTGTTGGACTTTTCTTAGCTCTATTCATTATTATGGAGCTACAAGAAAGACTATAACGGTTTTATATTTTCGTCTTTTTATTGAGTTACATGCTACTAGAAATTCCTCTAGCGTAGCACTATTTCACCATTTTTCTTCTATAAATTAGTAGCCATATACTTTCGATATTTAGCCTTATTGCTTTATGAATCCCTTCATAAACACCCTTAATTTCACATAAATTTATTAATTATTTAACCTTTTTAATAAAAGTTTGAAACCATGTAATTGTTAAATTGTGTTTGATAGCTGAATAATATAACTGTCACTCTTACAGGGTTATGTTATAAAAATTTAGTGTATTTAACCCACTAACCGATCAATTTTGAGCTTTTATAAAAATGTTATATATATTATCTTCTTAACTGTAACGATTTGTTATGGAAAGAACGAACAGGATTTTCGTGATGGCACAAATTACTCCCACATTCTAAGTATTGCAGATACCGACCTTGATAAAGCAGTTAAAATAGCAAATTCCTTATTTTTGAACGCTAAAACCTCAAGTGAGCTTATTGAAGCGAAAATGATTTCCTCTGTTATTTGATTTAAGTCTGGAGCTATGGATAAAACCTTTAGCGATGCCATGATTAGCCTTCAAGAAGCATCTGAATCTGGAGACTATTATTCTCAAGCAATAATTGAAATGTATTTGGCTAAACGAAATTTGGATGTTGGATATCTCGAAATGTCATTCATGTATCTGAATAAGGCTGAAAAAACTATTTCATTGTTAAGAGAAACGGAAGCTAAAAATTATATTAGAGCAGAATTCTATTTGTTAAAAGGGCGTGTTTTTCTTTCAGAACATAAATTTGCCAAATCTGTAAATGCTACTAAACAAGCTGACTCCATTATTAATAACTTAATAGGTTCATCTGACAAAAAATATACGTATTTAGCTAAATTGCATTTCCGATACAGTGCTTATTACTTTCATCTCGAAAAATACTCAGAGTCGTTAAATCATCTTGATAAAGCATTGCTCTATAATACGAATACCCAGCAAATAAGTAAATTTGGATTAAACGTTATATATAATGCCTATGCAGAAATTCATTTAAAATTGAACAATTTTAGCCAAAGCAAGATTTACCTATATAAAAGCCTTGAAGTTCTAAATAACACCAATTATGTGATTGGAAATATACATTCATATACAAATGCAATAAATTATTACAAAAAGATACAAAATCCTGATAGTATTGCATTTTATAAGAGGAAGTACGTTCAAGCTTTATCAGTTTTAGACAGCAAACAAAATAAAACCTTTCATCTAGAAGACATATTTAAAATTGAAGAGGAAAATAATGAAAACAAGGGTTCATATAATTATATTTATTTAGGGTTTAGCTTATTAGCTCTAATTTTCATTGGAATATTTTATATTAAAAAACCCTTAATACTACAAACACCTGATGAGCCAGCAGTTAAGAAAATTACTGATATTGAAAAAAAAGAAAATTCGGCTACACAGGAAAAAAACAATAATTATTTACCTATCGAAACAGAGGTAGAATTACTTTCAAAGTTAGATGAATTTGAAAAAAAGAAGAAATACCTTAACAACAACATGGCTCTTAATTTAATGGCCTCGCAATTACAAACAAATAATAAATATTTACGGTATATTCTTAAAAAACATAGAAACACCGACTTTAATAATTATATAAATGAATTGAGAATTTCATATATAACCAATAAGCTTAAAACAGACCCTAAATACCTTCAATATAAAATTAGTTATTTAGCGAGGGAGTCTGGATTTACTTCTCACACAAAATTCACGAAAACTTTCAAAAAATTGAAAGGAATATCACCTTCGGCATATATTCGTAAAATTCAACCATAATATTTTAGTCTTTTTAGACTTAAAATAGGACAGATTTGAGTTGGAATACAACTTATTGTGCTTTTCCTTAATTAAAAAGTGTTTTAGCAAAAAATACAAGTAACATACTGACTATCAGCGTATTTAATAATAGTCATTTTCCGGAAAATGACTATTGGGGACAGTTTAAAAATTGGGAATCTCTTATAATTTTGAATAAATTACAATTGAACTCAACTATACAACTGTCTTATGAAAAAATTATTACTCTTATTAATTTTGTGTACATGTAGTATTTATGCTCAAGTGGGGATTGGAACTGACACCCCTAACCCTTCTTCGCAACTTGAAATTAAATCTTCCAATCGAGGGGTTTTAATTCCACAAGTACCTCTAACTGGTAAAACAGATCAGACTACTATTAATGCCGGGAATTTAGAAAGCTTATTGGTTTATAACACCAGTACAAATGAAACTTTAACCCCAGGATACTATTATTGGTTTCAAGAAAATTGGCAAAGATTGACTTCAGACTCAGACTTACCTGATTTTATTGTTTTATGGGATGTGGTGAATAACCAGTTTACCTATATAGATCAGAATGGAGATATTCAAACAATCGACATTTCAGATTTGGAAACATTGACATTCTTAGGGTTAAACGTAGATGGACACACCTTAGAATACACCGATGAAGACGGGGTTGTAACAAGTATTGACCTTGAACAGGTTATCAAGAATTTTGAAACAATTACCACGTTAATTAAACATGGTGATGGAACATATACATTCACTAATGAGTCTGGAGAAGTTACTACTATCGATGTAGTTGGTGACGTGGTGACCAACATTCAAAACCAGGGCGATATCTACAATGAAATAATAAACATAATCGCTGCCTCAGGGACTGATGTTTTTGAAGACTTAGGAGATGGAACTTTTAAGCATACAGCTGTAGATGGTACTGAAGTAATCTTCAACGCCAACACTACAAGCATGCAGGACAATGGAGATGGCACCTACGTCTTTACCAACGCCAATGGCGATAGCATTACAGTTGATGTGATTAACGACGTGGTGACCAACATTCAAAACCAGGGCGATATCTACGATGAAATCATAAACATTATCGCTGCCTCAGGAACTGATGTTTTTGAAGACTTAGGAGATGGAACTTTTAAGCATACAGCTGTAGATGGTACCGAAGTTATCTTCAACGCCAACACTACAAGCATGCAGGACAACGGAGATGGCACCTATGTATTTACCAACGCCAATGGCGATAGCATTACAGTTGATGTAATTAACGATGTGGTGACAAACATTCAAAACCAGGGCGATATCTACGATGAAAT
>NZ_JAVLSO020000014.1:0-6629 GCF_032080575.2 Aequorivita sediminis
AAGAATCCCCAAAAACGTTACAAACAAATAATTATAATAAGAAAAGAAATTAAGGACATTATGATGACAAGTCGGCAATACATTAAAGTTCGGGAGGACAGTTAAAATGTCACCCAAAAGATATAATTGCCATTCCAAAACAACAAATACAAGATAAACTAATAATCAAACACACCCCCTCAGGCACTTATACCAATTTAATATAGAAAGGTAAGCGGCCACATCAAAAATTGCAGTCAACAATCCCAATTAAGGGAAAACCGACTCCTGAAAACCCATCCCAAACTAGACCAACCCCCATAAGGACAAACCGACATACACCGGTTCAGTCAACACTGCATTCATGTTGGGTCGTACCGACCACACGAATGCTTAGTTATTGGCGGTAGTTTTTTCTTTAATCAGTTTTCTTAATATTTTATAATTTTCAGCCATATCAGGGATAAAATTCAAATGTTTCCGCCTTATATTCAACACTATTTTATCATTTTTCCTTTCTATTCTCAGAATTGAGTCCGATATTTTTTGGTCAATTTGATATTCAAGTTGAGTGTCAGTCTCATAGATTTTATTAATTTTTGAAATCTGAAGATTCAGTTTAGTTTTTAAGTTACTCCAATTTTCTTCTGTGTTTTCAATTAAGGCAGAATGTTGAGATTCAAGAAAGTCATTGTATACAATCTCATCAAATTTTTCATATTCAAATAAATTCCAAAAGACTATAAAAAGAGCGATTATTATTCCGGCTAATTTTGATATCGTAATGTCAGTCGTTTTAAATCCACTAGGTAACATCCATACCATAAAACCTACTGGGAATAAGTAAATAGATTTTAGTATAAATTTCCTTGTTTTATTCATCGAGATTTTTTTTTTTTTTTCAAATTACCGCCAACGTTTTGCAGCTATAAGAAGTTGGCGATTTCGAAGCACAAAACTGTCAACCTGCACGAAAGTTTGATTGAAAAAAAGAACTTGATTTAACCACTGAACCGCCAATTTCTTATAGGTGCTGTTGGCAGCTGGCGTTCTTGTTGTGTTTGTCATTGTTATTCTGTTAGTCAACATTTTATCATTCAATTTTTGTGTTGTCAAAATACCTTTCTAATACTTGCAATATTTTTTCTTGATGTCTTTCTGCTAATTCATCATTCCAAGTTTCATTAGCATAAATTAAATCTGATTTTAATGAGTCATAAGAGCCTTTATTTTTCTTGTCATTAAATCTCGCTCGTTTAACTTTATAAGGCTGGTCTCCATATTCTGAATTTATACTTCTTGTAACAAGTACTAAATTACCCATTTTGTCAAGTTGTTTAATACAAACTTTATCCCTTTTGTCTCTAGGGTTTTGTGGTCCAATATGCTCAATTGAGTTCTTTGCAGTCACTTTATAACTATTCCATTGTGGTTTTCTTAATTCGTCTTTTTCGTGCCAAAGAATAAAATCTATTTTATAAAACCAATAATGAGGAAAGCCTGTGCCTAATTCTTCGTGTAAAATTGAATAATCAATAGGATGTTGGGGATAATCTTCCATACATTCCCAAGTTCTATCGGTTAGCAATTCTTCATCACGATTTGTACAAAAAAGTACATTGTCTAATTTCTTTAACCAATCATAAGCATCTTCAAAACTAGGATGGTCTAAAAGCCAATATAAATAGGGTGTCAGCCAATATTGGGTAGTGTTTTGTTGAGAATGGTATAATAATCCTTGTAAATGTGTTAGTCCATTATATTGTTCCGTAAGTTCTCTCCTTAAATAATACGCCCAACCGCCTTTTTTTTGATTTTGTTTTCTGACCTTTTTAATCATTAACTCTTCATTATTTTGCTCAAGTTCAACCCATTTAATTATGTACTTGTCAAAAACTTCTCTGATTTTAAAGAGCAGTTCCACAAACTCTTTACAATCTTTTTCAAAGTCATCTATTTCTTCTTGACTTATTGGTGGTTTTTTAGGTAAAAAGTATTCATCAAATATTTTCAATAGTTCTTTTTCATTAATTCTTTGAATATCATTTAAATCTCTTTCGTACCTAAAAATTCGCAAAGTATGTAACAATAGTTGAGGAAATGTTAAGATACTTCTCACTTTTTGAAGTTCATCATCAGTTGTATGAGGATGTAATTCAGTTAAGATTTCATCATCACTTTGTGCAATATCTTCAACCTTTCGCTTAGACAATATTTTCTCTAGACTTAATAAGTCAGTTTGTAAGTTATTGCTCTTGTCGAATAATGAACGTATTTTTTTTGAATCAAAAGTGTTAGACCATTGATTGTAAGAATCGGCAACACTTCTAGATGAGCCTATTTCATAACTTAATGCACGCTCCAAATAATTTCTAGTATCGTTACAAGCATTCCAAATACCTGAATATTTCCATCTAGCTGGACGACTTTGAATACCTGCCAAAATTCTTGCTTTTAAAATTTCGTCTTGAGATAACTGTTCGCCTCTATTGTTTAATGTTTCGAAAAGTTTATTTAAGTCTGTCTTTTGTGGCACAGTTGTAATTACAAATTTCAACTTTTTAGCAATGAAGTTAGCAAAAAGTTCTTTTTCGCTTTCATTCTTAATTTTAGACTGTATTAATTCCTTCAATCTTCTTCTTGCTAAGTCAATTCTTACCAAATCCTCAAACTCTCGATTTAATTCTGTTGAAAAGTCTTGACCACTTGATAATTCAAGGAAGTACTTTTCAACTTTAGGTCTAATTGCAAATTGTATTCTTTGTTCTTTGCCCTTATTTCTAAAGCCAAGTAATAAATCGCCAAGTTCGTATGCCATTAACCAAAGAGTTGTAAATCTTTGCTGACCATCAACTAAATCGAATAATTCATTATTCCATTTATTTTTAACCAAGATTACACCACCAATGTAATACATATCCTTATTCACTGAACAGGCTGTATGAAGGTCATTAAACAAAGTTTCAACTTGTTCATCTTCCCAAACATATAGTCGTTGGTATCTTGGAATATTAAATCGAAGTCCTTCTTCTACAACCTTATTTATTGTATATAAGGAAGATGTTATTTTATCCATTCAATTCGTTTTGATAATTTATTTTCCTTTAGACCATAAAAAGAAATTACTCTATTCTTATACTTGTCCCTTACGCCATTGTCTGCTTTTAAATTTTCGTTTTCGTATATGGCTTTTACTTGATTTTGGCTACAAATAAAATCAAACACTTCTTCTGGCAGATAAGAATGAGCAATGACATCTAGTAAATTGTTGTCAGATTGGAGAAGGCTGTTTTTAATTGCTTCTTGGCGGACGTAATATTTTTCAATTCGAATACTACCAATAAAATAATCGAAGTATTGTACAGCCTTATCTATATCCAAACTTCCAAATGTATCATAATACATCACTAGGCATAGCTGTAAGTAGTGCCTTAGATATTCAGACATATTTGAATTGTAAATCTCGCTGTAAAATCTTCTCACCTTTTGAATATTGCTGTCCTCTATATTTGTCTTATAGAATAGTAATTGGTGAATTGCATAATACTT
Source organism: Aequorivita sediminis (assembly GCF_032080575.2). Classification (NCBI taxonomy): domain Bacteria; kingdom Pseudomonadati; phylum Bacteroidota; class Flavobacteriia; order Flavobacteriales; family Flavobacteriaceae; genus Aequorivita; species Aequorivita sediminis. The sequence continues at coordinate 3,529 of NZ_JAVLSO020000014.1, forward strand.
TTGTGTGAATTGGAAGAAGTTTAACCCTTTGTATAGTGGTTGCCTAATTGTAAATGGTAGCTTGTCTATTTCGTTAAAATGGATTTCAGTATTTCCAAGTGGTTTAATTACATCAGTATCGCTAATAACAACTTCGGTAAATTTCACATTGTCTTTCGCTTTAAATAATCTGTAAGAGTTGTTAGTTGATTTTATTGTTTTCTTTTGAAAACTGGAGAGTATTTGGTCTTTGTTTTCAGGAATTATATTTGATTGCCCTTTCCATTGTCTAGAGCGATAAAGAATTTTATAAAAGAGGTGCAATAATCCTCTTTCTACATTCATTTCGTTTTGAGCTTTAATTGCAGCTTGTTCCCATTCTTCGGCTAATTTTGATTGTAAAGTTTCTGATTCAATTTCTCTCAAATGATAAGCTTTTAGATAGTCATCAGCAGCTAATGAAACACCTCTATTGTTTTGAGAATCAAAAAAGGCAAATGACTGGTCTTCTTCATTGCTCACTATTAGGGTAAATACAAGTTTTTTGAAAAAGTTTTTTTTGCTCTAATAACTTAATCAGTTCTAACTGTTCATTTAAGAACTGATAGTTTGTTTTTATGTGATAAAATGAAATGTGGTTGTTGTAGTGAAAATTTTGTCCTTGTTGAATAATGTCAGAGAGGACATATGAAATCAAGTTTAGTGTTGTTAATCGTTGTTGTCCGTCAATTATTTCAAAGCAGTTTTCTTGTTTGTTGTTGTACAGTAAAATTCCACCAATATAATAATCTAAGTCGGGTTCAGGTTTTTCAATGAAAAATTCTTTGAGGTCTTCAAGCAGTTCTTTTACTTTTTCTTTGTCCCACCTGTAAGGTCTTTGATAGTCGGGTATTTGAATATTCTGATACCTTTGGATAAAGTCTTTATAGTTAATGTTGAGTACTTTTACTTCTGCCATTCTTCGTTTTTAATGTTCAATTTTTTGGAGTTTTTTCTCTTCGTTAATTTGATGTCTGTCGGTTCTCTACGCTTGCTGCCAACGGAAACGGCTAAAAGATGGTTGCGATTTGGTGAACTGAGTATTTTCTGCAAGTTAAAAATATAAATGGAAGAATAAGGTTCCGGTTAGCACATTGCAGCAATCTCTTTTTAGCCAATGTTGTGTGCCGTTCATATTCTGCCAAGATCTGATTTTACTTTATATTGATCACAAACAGACCTGTTTATTTTCGGGTGACGCTTATTTGAGGGAACAAAATCGTAGACTCATTCACTATTCGAGCAAAGGGCAGAAATTTTTTTAATTTCTTGTTTAGATTATAAATGAACGAATTCATCTCTCTTACAATCAATTCGTCATCGAGACCCGCTTGATGCACAGATCCATCCCGATTTAAAACAGACATGCCATGATAATTTATTTTTATCAGTTCATTGTCGTGTGCCATTTCTATCATTCTCATTGTTATACGAAAGCTGTCACTGCTTTGAATGGTTGCAGCCAAAAAAGTTTCCCCCCTAGACGCATTCTCCACTTTCTTATATGCCGCTCTAATTTCTATAGCAGGGTTATTAGTTGCGTCGGTATATAGCCTATTTATTAAAACTGTAGGATTACCCATTTCAGTTTCAGATATATTTTTAGACAACCAATCACTCAGCGTTTTTATCAGACTTCTTTTCATTATAATATAGTCTCTCAATTTAATAATTATGCAAGCCGTTTTTTCGTAATGGCTACTTCACAGGAATGGCACACAACGGTTTTGGCTATGGTTTCGCTGCGGAATAATTCAAGCAGAATTATTCCGAGTATTCCTCAAAGTTAATAAAATACTTGGGGTTTCCGACAGGGAATTCCGTAGCAGTGAACTATAGCCAGTGTTGTAGCACGTTATTCTTTTAATATTTATAACTCAATAATTCAATTTCTTTATCATAGGGTGTGAATATTTTTGAGTTTTTAATTACAATTGGAAAATAGTCAAAACCTGGTTTGTACTTAAAAGGAAAAGTAACAGCCTTTTTTAAACTAAAAATTAGTTCTTTTATCAAATCAATTGATTCATTATCTGCTTTTGAAATAATCGATACATCAATTATTTTTTTATTTGTTCCTGTTTTTATTTCCACTAAAAACCAATTGTCAGTAATTGATTCGTTTAATTTCAACTTGTAGAAGCGTTTTTTAATTTTTTCATAAAATTCGTCATTTACTCCAATGTCCGTTTTTTGGTCACATCGAGAAGGTCCAATTATCTTTAGTCGTTCTAAAAATACGATTCCAGTAAATGTTGCATTGAAATGATTATAATACAAGTCATTACCTAAAACTGGTGATATAGAGATTCCTTTTTTAAAAGTAAAATTTTCAAAATATTCTTTTCCATAATTGGTGTTTCCAGCATAAAAGTTCCATTCTCCACCAGGTAATCCGTCTTTTACGTTTCCGGTTAATTTGGATTTTTGAGAACTAGAAATAGACATAAAAAGGCTATCAATAAATTTTCCATTTCCATTCTCAACAATAATTTCCCCTAGTTCAGTACTCTGTTCCAATAGGAATTCGTTATTGTTTTTGTAAATCACTTTTTTTATTGATTTACCATTTTTTGAGAAGCTCTCCCAAATTCCTGTTCTGTTTCCTGAAGTGTATTCAAATTCCATTTTCTTTCCCCCGTTTCTATAAAATGAATTGAATTTTCCGTTTAGTTTTCCATTTTGATAAGAGCCAGTTAAGAATAAATTATCACCATTGTAAAAGACTTTTAAAGAATCTTTAAATTGAAAAAGTTTGTCATCAAATTCTGCAATTAAGTAATATTTAGAGCAATCTTTGTAGGAGATACGAAAAACTCCATCTAAATAAATCTTGACTTTTCCATCTTGAGTTTTTTCTATTAAATCGTCAAAATATTCATATTCTTGTGCAGTTAAATCTGTGTATAAACAAAACAATAGAATTGTTAAAAGTTTGAATGTAAGTTGAAAAAAATTGTTCACTAATGATTTCGGTTTTAATGTGCTACAACGGCAGTCTGTCTCAAAACTACACTAATTTTCTTTTAAATTCAGTTGCAGGGTTAAGATTTCCGTATTTCATGAATTTTATGAAATTTCTC
>NZ_JAVLSO020000015.1:0-4265 GCF_032080575.2 Aequorivita sediminis
GACTGCTCTTTAGGAACAAATGATATTAATGAAAAACTATTTTCTATATATCCAAACCCTGTTAATGAAGTTTTGGTTTTAAATGGCACAAAAAACATAAGCAATCTTAAAACCCAAATTTATTCAACAGAAGGAAAAATTTTAAACACGCAACATATAGATTTTAACAAACAAACATCAATCGATGTATCAAATCTTTCCAGCGGTATTTACTTTTTAAAGATAGCGGATGAAAGTGGGAGAGTAGAGGTGAAAAAGTTTGTAAAACAATAAATAGTTCTCGACAGCGCTCGAACGGACATTTTTCTGTTTCTTCAAAAGTAAAAGAAGTATTTGGAAAATGTGAGTTATTATAAAATAATTCAACTAATGGGTAGTTGTAAAGAAATTTATAAAATAATAAATAGGTCTTCAGACAGCTATTGCCTGAGTTACCCTTAACAGTATCCATAAAAAAAGAGGCTGAATTAATTCAGCCTCTTTCTGTATAAAATATTTCTAAAAGCTTATGCTAAAGAAACTCTTTTAAAGCCTACAACTTCAACATCGCCATACGTTTTTACGTAATCTGCAACGCTTTTCTTTTCGTCTTTAATAAAGTTTTGGTCAAGCAATGCTTTTTCATGGTCTAACGTAGTATTATCACTAATAAAACGCTCTAGTTTTCCAGGAAGTATTCTGTCCCAGATTTGTTCTGGTTTACCTTCAGCTTTTAATTCTGCTTTTGCATCTTCTTCAGCTTGTGCTAAAACTTCTGGAGTTAATTGTGCTCTAGAGATGTATTTAGGCACATTTTTTTGTGGCTTACCTAAACGGCCTAACTCGATATTATCTTTTTCGATAACAGCAATTCTAGCTTCAGTTTCTGATGCGATAAATTCTGGATCAAAATCTTTGTAAGAAAGCGTAGTTGCACCCATAGAAGCTACCTGCATAGAAACATCTTTTGCTAGCTCTTCTGCGTTGTCAACAGCTTTTGAAAGACCTGTTAAAGCAGCAATTTTGTTTACGTGAACATAAGAACCAACGAATGGCGCTTCAAGAATTTCGAAACCACCGATTTCTATTTTCTCACCAATAACACCAGTTTGCTCAGTTAGTTTTTCAGCAATTGTGATACCTTCAAAATCTGCAGCTAAAAACTCCTCTTTAGAAGAAGTGTTTAATGCAACTTCAGCCATTTTGTTTGCCATTTCTACGAATGAATCGTTTTTAGCAACAAAGTCGGTTTCACAGTTTAATGAAATGGCAACACCTTTTGTGTTGTCGCTGTTTACTTTTACGGTTGCCACACCTTCGCTTGAATCGCGATCTGCTCTTTTTTCAGCAATTTTCTGTCCTTTTTTTCTAAGGATAGAGATTGCTTCTTCCATATTTCCTTCTGCCTCAACTAATGCCTTTTTACAGTCCATCATTCCGGCTCCAGTTGTTTGTCTTAGCTTATTTACTTCAGCGGCTGTGATTTTTGCCATTTTCTTAAATTTTTTAGGTTTAATATTAAAAAAGTCGTTCAATTAATTTTCAACAAAGAAAAGAACCAAACGACTTTTAAATTTTAAAATATTGTTATTATTCTTCTTCGTTTAGAACTTCTTTTTTCGATTTCTGACGTACAGGCTGCTTAGCCTCTTTCATAGCTTTTACGTCTTCTTCGTCTGTTGAAGGAACTTCAACTTCTACTTTTGCTTTTTTAGCAGGTTTAGAATCTTTAGAAGATTTTGCTTTTTTAGCCATTCCTTCTTCGTCATCTTCTTTTCCAGATTTTCTTTCAGAAAGTCCTTCAATGATTGCTTCAGAAACAAAACTCATAATGCTTTCAATAGATTTTGAAGCATCATCGTTAGATGGAATTACGTAATCAATAACGCGAGGGTCACTGTTAGTATCCACCATTGCGAAAATTGGAATGTTTAATTTTAAAGCTTCAGCAACTGCAATGTGTTCACGAGTTGTATCTACAACGAAAAGCGCTGCAGGAAGACGGCTCATATCAGAAATTGAACCTAAGTTTTTCTCTAACTTAGCACGAAGACGATCTACTGCCAAACGCTCTTTCTTAGAAAGTGTGTTGAAAGTACCATCTTGCTTCATTCTGTCGATAGAAGACATTTTTTTAACAGCCTTACGGATAGTTACAAAGTTTGTAAGCATACCACCTGGCCATCTTTCTGTGATGTAAGGCATGTTTGCCGCTTTTGCTTTTTCAGCAACGATGTCTTTTGCTTGTTTTTTAGTAGCTACAAAAAGGATTTTGCGACCACTAGCTGCGATTTTTTTAAGAGCTTCACTAGCTTCTTCAATTTTTGCAGCAGTTTTGTAAAGGTTGATAATGTGAATCCCGTTGCGCTCCATATAGATATACGGCGCCATGTTTGGGTTCCATTTGCGGGTAAGGTGTCCAAAGTGTACACCAGCTTCAAGTAAGTCTTTTACTTCTACTTTTTTTGCCATTTTGTTTTAGTTTACGTTCTGTGAAAGGATAGCAACCTCTTCTAAATATGAATTTGGTTTAGATGCTAAACTAACACCCGGTTTTCGGGTTAACAGCTTTAATAATTAATGATGATTATGAACTTTTCAACTTTAATTGGGTATCCCATTTGAGATACCCAATCGAGTTGAGTAATAATTTATTCAACATGCGCTCAATACTAAGGTTGCTGAGTATTTCGGCAACGCTCAGTAGAAGCTTTGTCGAAATATTAACGTTTCGAGAATTGGAATTTCTTACGAGCTTTCTTCTGTCCGAATTTCTTACGCTCTACCATTCTTGGGTCTCTTGTTAATAAACCTTCTGGTTTTAAGATTCCACGGTTTTCGTCGTTTAACGTACACATTGCGCGAGAAATAGCAAGACGAATAGCTTCTGCTTGTCCTGTAATTCCACCACCGAATACATTTACGCTAATATCGAAAGTGTTTTCGTTGTCTGTAAGTACTAAAGGTTGTTTAACTTTATACTGAAGCGTTCCAGTAGTAAAGTATTTATCCAACTCACGCTTGTTGATGGTAATGTTTCCTTTTCCTTCTTTAAGGTACACACGTGCAACAGCGGTTTTTCTTCTGCCTATTTTGTGAATTGTCTCCATTACTTGTTGTCGTTAAAGTTAATAGTTCGAGGTTTTTGTGCATCCTGTCCGTGATTTGCATCTGCATACACTTTAAGGTTTCTGAACAAATCTGCGCCCAATTTATTTTTTGGAAGCATTCCTTTTACAGCTTTTTCAACAAGCCTTGTAGGGTCTTTTTTGTACATTTCGGCAGCAGTTAAGCTACGTTGTCCACCAGGATAGCCTGTGTGGCGAATGTAGGTCTTGTCGGCCCATTTGTTACCAGTAAGGTTGATGTTACTGGCGTTAATAATAATTACGTTGTCACCGCAATCTACGTGAGGGGTGAAACTTGGTTTGTGCTTACCGCGAAGTAATTTAGCAACTTCGCTTGCAAGACGACCCAATGTTTGCCCGTCCGCATCTACTAGCAACCATTCTTTTACAACGGTATTCTTGTTAGCAGATACTGTTTTGTAACTTAATGTATCCATTAGTTTTTTGTCAATCGTTAATAATTCATTGTTTCCTCATCTTAAAACAAAACGTATTTTGTCTAAGAGGGGTGCAAATGTAGTGTTATTTATTTGAAAAGCAATGGGGTGGCAATTAATTTTATTCAGAAAAGATAGGTTTACCTTAAAACAATAATTATTTAGTTAATTTTTCACTGTAAATTCAACCTGCAAGAATCCGCCTTCACCATATAAATCTTACCAATTAAAACTGCATTGCTCTTTATTCTTGTATAAGTTCAACTTCAACTTCAACTTCGACTCCAACTTCAATTTCGATTTCAATTTCGATTTCGATTTCAGTTTCAATTCCAATTTCGTTGAGCCCTACAAGAATCGCTCATGTTTACCTCAGCACAAAGCGTAGCAAACCATGACAATTAAAATTGCATTGCTCTATATTCTTATATCAGTTCAACTCCAACTTCAACTTCAACTTCGACTTCGGCTTCGGCTTCGACTTCGACTTCGACTTCGGTTTCAATTCCAATTAAGTTGAGCCCTACAAGAATCGCTCATGTTTACCTCAGCACAAAGCTTAGCAAACCATGACAATTAAAATTGCATTGCTATTTATCCATATATCAGTTCAACTTCAACTTCAACTTCGACTTCGACTTCGGTTTCAATTCCAATTAAGTTGAGCCCTACAAGAATCGCTCTTGTTTATCTCAGCACAAAGCTTAGCAAACCATGACAA
>NZ_JAVLSO020000016.1:0-3298 GCF_032080575.2 Aequorivita sediminis
AGTACTAATTGAAATATTTTTGGCTTGTATCAAACTTTAGGAATAGACAAAAATTTAGGGCTTAGTGATCGCCTACTTATCATATACGAAACGTTGTAAGTAATTTTGAGAAGAACGCTAATCATAATAATATCAATAAGTTTCGGACTTTTCTCCTGTGAATCTGAAAAAAAATATTCTGACTTTAAAGAATCGGACTTTTATGAGGTTCAGGGAATCATTAATTATGCGAATCCAACAAATGACCCATTTGATAGTCCGACCGAAAAAAATATCAGCTTCTCCTATTTTTTAGACCGACCAAACCCAAAAACTGGAATAGAAAATGACTTGGAAATGTTTGAGGCTAAAAATGGATATCCATTAATTGTTCTTGTGCATAAAGACGATGAAAATATAAGTTTTTATGGTAGAGTTGGAATTCTAGAAAACCTGAATGACAAGGAAAAAGAGTTTCTAAAAAAGCATTTCCAAAATGAGATGAATAAAACAAAAGAGAAAACACCTGAATACATTTACAACGCATTAATAAAAGATACAATAGCGGAAAACCAAACTGATAAAAAATAAAAAAAACTACTTACAACACCGGCTATAATTCATTGCTTCTGACTTTCCTCGCGGAAAGTCCTCGCAAATTTGCTATCTTCGGTTTACGGCGGAAAATCCTCGCGGATTTTCACGCAACGAAACCATAGCCAAACACGTTAGCACCTATTAAAAAAGACGACAGTGAATTTCAATGACATTGACGACATAAAGAAAAATGGTTTCACAGGTTTTAAAACAATCCGTGACCTATGGACAGACAAATCGAGTATTCCAAAAATTAAAGGAGCTTATCTCGTAATCAACCCGACATTTAAGAAAACTGAATTTATTAATCCAGGAGTAGGTGGATTTTTTAAAGGGAAAGACCCAAATGTTTCAATTACTGAACTGCAAAACAATCACGTTGACAACTCACAAGTCGTTTACATTGGAAAAGCAGGAAGCCCAACAGGACAAGCCACATTAAACTCAAGACTTGGACAGTATTTGAGATTTGGAGAAACGAAAAACGTTGGACATTGGGGCGGTAGATTAATATGGCAACTTAAAAACCATAGCGACCTAATATTCTGTTGGAAGCCAACACCAAAAGATGACCCAAGAGAAATTGAAAAGCAATTATTGAGCGCATACATTAAACAATTTGGTGTAAGACCATTTGCAAACTTGACCGGATGAGACCTGATGAATATGAACACATTGTAGCAGACCACTTTGAAGCAAAAGGTTACAAAACGACCGTATCTCAATACTCAAATGATTACGGTGTTGACGTATTTGCGACTAAAGGCAAAGAAAAAATTGCAATTCAGGCAAAAATGTTTGGTGGTTCAACTCGACCAATAAACAGACAAATGGTTATGGAACTTCACGGAGCAAAAGACTATTTCGACTGCACAAAAGCAATCATAGCAACAAATGGAAGAATAATTGACAATGCACTTGAAGTCGCCAACAAGTTAAGAATTGAGATTTTAGACATACCAGCAATTAGGACTTCCAACAAAACCCAAAGGACGACTAAATCCAACTCATTTGAAAACATTTGGGAGAAATATGTAATGCCATTGGAAGGCAGAACAATCAAAAGACCAGATGGAAAAACAAACAAAATCGTAAAAGTTGATTGGTCAGGAATTCAGAGAATTACATCAAACGGAAAACCTCAAAAAATAAAAATTGAGATTTTCAAAAAGACAATTAACCACCTACTCAAAAACGGAGAGATTACTCGGTCATTCATAAATGATGAATATAAGGACAGAGCTTCTTCAGGTATTGTTTTAATTCTTGGAAATACAGAAATATTTGAACTAACAAACAGACCTACGGGACTGAAAATGGAGAAATAACAGGTGCTAACAATGTACATACAAAATAGGCGAAATAGTAATAAATTCAAGGGTTGTAGCCCGCTTCAACAAAGTAACGGTTTGATAAATTTGAAGCCCGCAATCGCCTACTTTGCATATACTAAACGTTGTGCAACATATGAACAAACCTATGAAATACATATTATTACTTGGAATTCTGATTTCATTTTCCGGAACAAATCTTATCGCTCAATCAACTTCTGACAGTCTTAAACCAAAAATGAAAATGGTAAAAGAAGTCATTTATAAACCAGAAAATGGCGAATTAAAAAGTCGAGAAAATCTATTTGACTCAAACATAAGTTCATATATGATTTTTGATAAAAATGAGAAAGTGATAGAAAACGGCCAATACGAAAGAGACGGTTCGCTTTACGAGAAAACTATTTACGAAAGAAATGAAGATGGATTTGCTCAAAAAGCTATGAAGAAAAATTCATCGGATGAATTAAAAAGTTATTGGACTTATGAGTACGATTCCAACGACAATATGATTGCTGTTAAAACCTTTGATTCGGATAACAACCTAACAAATATTCAATCGAATAAGTATGACGAAAACGGAAATAATATTGAGATGTTACTCAAAAGTCCAGATAGCGAGAATGGTTGGAAATATGTTTATAAATACAATTTTGACAACAAAAAAATTGAACAGTTCAGATATAAACCTGATGGCAGTTTAAAAGACAGACGAACATACTCATACGATAAAGACGGAAATGAAAATTTACAGTTCAAATTTAATCCAGATGGAAGTTCTATGAAATTTGTGTCCGAATATGACGAGATGGATAATTTGACTGTTCAAAATTGGTTCAACGAACAAGACGAACAAACACACCAAACTTCTTTCGAATATGTATATGACGAAAATGGAAATTGGATTTCTAAAAGGAGAAGTTCGAATGGAGAATTAGGAATGATTTGGGAAAGACAAATAGAATATTACGAATAAAAAAATACGTTGCACAACAACGTGTAAGCGCAATAACGGCTGAATTTCCTATTCGGAAATTCAACTCGTTTTGCTAAATTAGGTGCGTCAGCGGGAAGTACTCGCGCACTTTCCCGTTACTGACGCTTACACAAAACCGTTATATTTAATGCCTCCGAATTGAATTCATCCGAATTAATTCGGAGGCGTTTTATTTGGGTGATCGGACTTCCGACAATTTACTCGCGCGGATTTTGACTCGGACGAAACTGCTCGCAATTTCACTCAACCGAAACTCACTCGAGCGGATTTATTTAAGTGATTTAAAAACTTAAAATATTTTGCGGAATCATTTAAAAAACTATGCGGACTTCTACTCTTTCGGCGGGTTGGCTCACTCGGGTGTGTCGGCAAAAAATATAACAATGCATATAAT
>NZ_JAVLSO020000017.1:0-3180 GCF_032080575.2 Aequorivita sediminis
ATTGATCAATTATTAAGCAATGAATAAACTCATTAAAGAGCAAAAAAGTACAATAAGCAAAATAAGAGCGTATGGGGAATGCCTAGGCTCTCAGAGGCGATGAAGGACGTGATAAGCTGCGAAAAGCTGCGGGGATTGGCACATACAAGTTGATCCGCAGGTATCCGAATGGGGCAACCCACCATATTGAAGATATGGTATCCGCAAGGAGGCAAACCCGGGGAACTGAAACATCTAAGTACCCGGAGGAAGAGAAAACAATAGTGATTCCGATAGTAGCGGCGAGCGAACTCGGATTAGCCCAAACCAATATTGTTACGGCAATATTGGGGTTGTAGGACCACGAGATTTGGTGCTTTATGAATAAGAACACGTTGGAAAGCGTGGCCATAGACGGTGATAGCCCGGTATTAGTAAAGACAGTTACCGATAGTGGTATCCTGAGTAGTGCGGGGCACGTGAAACCCTGTATGAATCTGGCGGGACCATCCGCCAAGGCTAAATACTCCTGAGAGACCGATAGTGAACTAGTACCGTGAGGGAAAGGTGAAAAGAACCGTGAATAACGGAGTGAAATAGAACCTGAAACCATACGCTTACAAGCGGTCGGAGCCAATTTATTGGTGACGGCGTGCCTTTTGCATAATGAGCCTACGAGTTACTGTTGCCAGCGAGGTTAAAATTCTAAGAATTGGAGCCGCAGCGAAAGCGAGTCTGAATAGGGCGATTTAGTTGGTAGTAGTAGACGCGAAACCGTGTGATCTACCCTTGGGCAGGTTGAAGTTTAGGTAACACTAAATGGAGGACCGAACCCGTTGACGTTGAAAAGTCTTGGGATGACCTGAGGGTAGGGGTGAAAGGCCAATCAAACTCGGAAATAGCTCGTACTCCCCGAAATGCATTTAGGTGCAGCGTTGATTTATAGTTTTATAGAGGTAGAGCTACTGATTGGATGCGGGGGCTTCACCGCCTACCAATTCCTGACAAACTCCGAATGCTATAAAATGTTCATCAGCAGTGAGGGCATGGGTGCTAAGGTCCATGTCCGAGAGGGAAAGAACCCAGACCATCAGCTAAGGTCCCCAAATGTATGTTAAGTTGAAAAAACGCGGTTGGATTGCACAGACAGCTAGGATGTTGGCTTGGAAGCAGCCATTCATTTAAAGAGTGCGTAACAGCTCACTAGTCGAGCGATCCGGCATGGATAATAATCGGGCATAAACATACTACCGAAGCTATGGTCCCGACTTTACGTCGGGAGGTAGGGGAGCATTCTGTTTGCGTTGAAGGTGTACTGCGAGGTATGCTGGAGCGTACAGAAAAGAAAATGTAGGCATAAGTAACGATAATGCGGGCGAGAAACCCGCACTCCGAAAGACCAAGGTTTCCTCAGCTATGCTAATCAGCTGAGGGTTAGTCGGGGCCTAACGCGAACCCGAAAGGGGTAGTGGATGGACAACAGGTTAATATTCCTGTACCTGCTCACGTTAAAAGTGACGGAGGCGAAAATTAGGTGCGTGCTGACGGAATAGCACGTTGAAGCCAGTGGTAACACGGCGATAGTACACTGAGGCTTCGGCCAAGGTGATAATCCTGAGGATCGACTTCCAAGAAAAGCGAGTGAAGCAGCCCGTACCCCAAACCGACACAGGTGGTTGGGATGAGAATTCTAAGGAGCTCGAGAGATTCATGGCTAAGGAACTAGGCAAAATAGACGCGTAACTTCGGGAGAAGCGTCGCCCCCCTCCGGGGGGGCCGCAGTGAAAGAGTCCAGGCGACTGTTTATCAAAAACACAGAGCTTTGCTAAATCGAAAGATGATGTATAAGGCTTGACACCTGCCCGGTGCTGGAAGGTTAAGAGGAGATGTTAGCGTTTGCGAAGCATTGAATTGAAGCCCCAGTAAACGGCGGCCGTAACTATAACGGTCCTAAGGTAGCGAAATTCCTTGTCGGGTAAGTTCCGACCTGCACGAATGGTGCAACGATCTGGACACTGTCTCAGCCATGAGCTCGGTGAAATTGTAGTATCGGTGAAGATGCCGGTTACCCGCTGTGGGACGAAAAGACCCCGTGCACCTTTACTATAGCTTAGTATTGGTTTTGGATAAGCAATGTGTAGGATAGGTGGGAGACTTTGAAGTGGCGTCGCCAGGCGTCGTGGAGTCATTGTTGAAATACCACCCTTTGCTTGTCTAGAGTCTAACCTTCTTTGGAAGGGACAGTGCTTGGTGGGTAGTTTGACTGGGGTGGTCGCCTCCAAAAGAGTAACGGAGGCTTCTAAAGGTTCCCTCAATACGGTTGGCAATCGTGTGTAGAGTGCAATGGCATAAGGGAGCTTGACTGAGAGACCTACAAGTCGATCAGGTACGAAAGTAGAGCATAGTGATCCGGTGGTTCCGCATGGAAGGGCCATCGCTCAAAGGATAAAAGGTACGCCGGGGATAACAGGCTGATCTCCCCCAAGAGCTCACATCGACGGGGGGGTTTGGCACCTCGATGTCGGCTCGTCACATCCTGGGGCTGGAGAAGGTCCCAAGGGTTGGGCTGTTCGCCCATTAAAGTGGCACGCGAGCTGGGTTCAGAACGTCGTGAGACAGTTCGGTCTCTATCTACAGTGGGCGTAAGAAATTTGAGTGGATCTGACTCTAGTACGAGAGGACCGAGTTGGACTGACCGCTGGTGTACCAGTTGTTCCGCCAGGAGCACCGCTGGGTAGCTACGTCGGGAAGGGATAAGCGCTGAAAGCATATAAGCGCGAAACCCACCACAAGATGAGATTTCTTTAAAGGGCCGTGGGAGACTACCACGTTGATAGGTCATAGGTGTAAAGGCAGTAATGTCTCAGCCGAGTGATACTAATAGCCCATAAGCTTATGTACATCGCTTTCCCCGCTTTATGCGGGGAACGCAACTCTTTATAATAGTAAATTCACTTTTTTCCTATTGTTTACATTACAATATGTCACGATATTTTCTAGCCCATGGCTAGGAGTTAAGTAGAAAATAAGAACTTTTATTTAACTTAAAACTAAGGTGGTTATAGCGACGGGGCTCACCTCTTACCATTCCGAACAGAGAAGTTAAGCCCGTTTGCGCCGATGGTACTGCAATCCTGTGGGAGAGTAGGTCGCCGCCTTCCTTTAAAACCTTCATCATTTACTTGATGAAGGTTTTTTTTT
>NZ_JAVLSO020000018.1:0-2059 GCF_032080575.2 Aequorivita sediminis
AGTACTAATTGAAATATTTTTGGCTTGTATCAAACTTTAGGAATAGACAAAAATTTAGGGCTTAGTGATCGCCTACTTATCATATACGAAACGTTAGCCACAAGCTGAAAAAAAATCACGTTCTGAATTAAAATTTTACCTTTGTAGAAAAACTAATGGCTGATAAAGCATTTATAACATCCGAGATTTTAAAGTGGGCACGAGAGTCCGCTAATATCTCTGTGGAAGATGCTGCCAAAAAGGTTTCTGTATCGCCTGAAAGGTATCTGACTTGGGAGGACGGAAATGATTTTCCGACAATTCGACAAGCTCAAATCTTGGCAAAAAGTTTTAGAAGACCATTTTCACTTTTCTTTTTACCAGAAATACCAAAAGATTTTCAACCATTACAAGATTATCGAAGAGATGATGCGCAAAAGTTAGATACAGCATCATTATTTATAATTCGTGATGTTCAAGAAAAACAGAATTGGATAAGTGAATTATATGAAGAAATTGGCGAAGACAAGCTTCCTTTTGTTGGTAAATATTCTATCAATGATAATCCAGAAATTGTTGCTAGAGATATATTGGACACCTTAAAAATTAGTCCAAGTAATTATCAGAAAACACCAATTAACGAATGGATTGATAAAGCAGAAACTGCGGGAATATTTATATCTCGTGCTAGCTATTTACATTCACATTTAGTACTAGATAGAGACTTAATTCAAGGTTTTGCAATTGCTGACAAATTCGCCCCTTTTGTATTTGTTAATTCAAAAAATTGGAATGCACCACAACTCTTCACATTAGTCCACGAATTAGCACATATTTGGATAGCTAAATCAGGTATCTCAAATGAAATAGATATTGATTTTACTGATAAACCTAAATCAAAATTTCATCCAGTAGAATTGTTTTGTAACCAAGTTGCCGCCAATGCACTAATGCCAACGGAATTAATTACCCAATTGGGAGCAGATACATTCGATTCAAATGATTTAATTTTTAAACAAGCAAAAGAACTAGGCATAAGCTCTTTCGCGTTATTAGTTCGTGCTTTAAACTTAAATTTAATTTCCCAATCAGAATATAAAATTCTAAAACAAGATGCTCAAGATGAATTTGAGAAGTTTTTGGAAAGAGAAAAGATAAAAAAGGAAAAACAAAGAGAAAGAAAAGGTGGTCCAGATGCTTACCTTCTACGCTTAAATAAAAACAGCAAACTATTCACGAGAATTGTAATGGATTCTTTTAATAACGGTTCGCTGTCACCATCAATTGCAAGTAATCTTCTTAACACGCAGATTAATAAATTCCAAAAATTTGAAAAACTGCTAGCCTAATGTTCGAAGATGAAAAAGTAGTTTACTGTATTGACGCCAATATTCTTATTCAAGCTTGGCAAAAATATTATTCCCCAGAAATTTGTCCGTCTTATTGGGAGGTTTTAAACGATTTAGGTAAAAAAGGCGTGATTTTTATTCCCGAATTAGTTTATGAAGAAATAGAGAAAGGCGAGGACAATTTATTTGAATGGT
Source organism: Aequorivita sediminis (assembly GCF_032080575.2). Lineage (NCBI taxonomy): Bacteria > Pseudomonadati > Bacteroidota > Flavobacteriia > Flavobacteriales > Flavobacteriaceae > Aequorivita > Aequorivita sediminis. The sequence continues at coordinate 1,524 of NZ_JAVLSO020000018.1, forward strand.
TAAAAAACAGTGATATTCCGATTAGAAAAATTGACGGAGAAGTAACAAACTGTTTAAAAGAAATATATGCATTTAATCCAAGTCATAAATATCTAGTTTCAAGTAATGGAATTCACTCAAAGGCTGACCCTTGGGTAATTGCCCACGCAATTAAAGAAAATGCAATTGTCGTGACAAAGGAAACGAAAGACTATTTTAAGAAACAAACCAAAATTAAAATCCCTCACGTTTGCGATAATATGAATGTTAAGTGGATTGACGATTTTGAATTTATAAGGGATTTGAACATAAAATTTACCTGTAAATCGGAATAAAGCCAGTGGCTAACAATGTATAAAAATAATAGCGGTTTAATCGCTAAAACGAAAGTAAGTAAATATAAAAAAGGTCTTTGTTTAGCCGAAAAGTTAGCGTGTGAAAATCCGCTACTATTCTTATACTAGACCGTCAGACTGTCTCAAAACTTAATAAGTTTGTTGAAAACTCATTGCACTCTCTTTAGATGCTGCCTTGGTTATTTGTATCTTAAGGTATGG
>NZ_JAVLSO020000019.1:0-2023 GCF_032080575.2 Aequorivita sediminis
CGACTTGTCATCATAATGTCCTTAATTTCTTTTCTTATTATAATTATTTGTTTGTAACGTTTTTGGGGATTCTTGGTGTTAAATTCATATTATTTTTGTGTAATTGTTGACAATTATTGGACAAGATATTACTTCCCGAAATAAAATTTTAATTATTTGTGCTATGTTTGAATGTGATAGTATTATAATTGCGGGTATATGCGATATATACGCCATGAATTAATATGATGCTTCGGATATACTTATGTTAGCCACAATTTGGAAGAATGAAAATAAAAGGATTTGGAATAAGTAATTATAGAAGTTTTGACAACGAAGGTGTCTATCTAGACAATCTTAAAAAGATTAATGTCATAATCGGAAAAAATAATTGCGGTAAATCAAACGTTTTAAGATTCTTACAGAGTTTAAATTCAAACCTTAAAGATTTAAACAAGTTCCCAAACGATATTCAAAATCAGCACAGGAGAAATGGAAAACAGACAATTCTCAAATTAAAAATCAAAGGTGATGATTTACCAATTGATAAAAACAAAATTCGTTATTCATCAGGATTTGACCACAACGGATTTTTAGAAGACTATCATTTCTTTGAATTTTCATTAAACTCTCAAACAATTGAGTTACCAAAAGTTTTTTCTACTCTTACTCAAAATCAACTTTTACCATATCAAAGGAGTTATGCGAGTGCTAGTGAAAGTCAGTTATTAGATGCTATTAAAAAGAATTTTACACAAACAATAAAGAATATTGTATCTAATACATTCAATGATTTAATATACATTCCTCATTTAAGAGTTATTCAAGAAGGACATACATTTGGAGATTCAAATTCATCAATAAACGGCTCAAACATAATTAGTAAAATGTTTGAAATGCAGAATCCAGTTATTGGTAATGAATCTTCTCGAGATAAATTTAATTTAATACAAAGGTTTGTCAGAGATTTAATAAATAAGCCTGATTTAGAAATAGAAATCCCTCACACAAAAAAGGAAATTGTTTTAACAATCGATGAAAACAGATTACCATTAGAATCGTTTGGAACAGGAATACATCAATTAGTTTTATTATGTAGCACTCTTGTAATTCACGAAAATTCGATTGTCTGTATCGAAGAACCAGAAATACATCTTCATCCAGAATTGCAAAGAAAGTTTATCAAGTTTTTAGAAAAAACAAAAAATATATATTTTTTAACCACTCACTCTAACATTTTTCTAGATTCTAGGTATAACACGTCTGTTTATCACGTTCAAAATGATGGATTAAAATCATCAATTTTTAATGCCAATAGGACTGCAAAAACATTTTCTATCCTTAATGATTTGGGTTATCATTCGAGTGATATTTTACAAGCTAATGGAATAATTTGGGTCGAAGGACCAAGTGACAGAACTTATATCTTAAAATGGATTGAATTATTAGATAAAACATTAATTGAAGGGCTTCATTTTTCTATAATGTTTTATGGAGGCAGGTTGCTTTCTCACTTATCATTTGATAGCGAACAAATTATTTCAGAATTGATTCCGCTACTAAGACTTAATAGAAATGCATTTGTCGTAATGGATAGAGATGGCTTTTCTAGTCAGACCAGAATAAATAAAACCAAATCTAGAATAAAACAAGAATTAGGTGATAGAAATTCTTGGGTTACAAAAGGCAGAGAAATAGAAAATTATCTCACATCTAAAACTAAAAAAAGTTGGTTAGGCATCGATAAATTAAAAATCGATTCTAATAAGAAATTGGAAGATATAATTGCAAAGGTTAGTACAAAGAAATATGCGTCTGCTAAAAGTAAGTTGTCATCTGAAATAGTTAAACATATTGATATGGATGATTTAGACATTCTCGATTTAAAATTGAAAATGAATCAATTAGTAAAAAAAGTAGGAACTTGGAATGGATAAAAAACTGTGGCTAATAACTAAGCATTCGTGTGGTCGGTACGACCCAACATGAATGCAGTGTTGACTGAACCGGTGTATGTCGGTTTGCCCTTATGGGGATTGGTCTA